>JADGEP010000008.1 GCA_016744275.1 Candidatus Krumholzibacteriia bacterium
GAGGCTCCGGTGCCTGGTTCGGCTATGCGGCGCTCTTTGATGCCAGTGCGTTCGACGATCCACTGGTCGTCGGTCTCGACGATCTTTTCCAGATCGGCGTTGGTGAGGCGTTTTTCGGGAAAACTCATGCCCACGCCGGTGATGCCGGCGGTGTGTAGCGTCCTTGCGGCCATGATTCAGGCTCCAGGGTCAGCGGGGAGGGACAAGGCCCACCGGTGCATATTCGTCTCTCGGAGGCGAATCAGGTTCCGATGGCCAAAAACGGCCCCCGTGGCTTTGCCGGGGCAAAGGCCGCATCGGGCCGATTACGACTGTTTCATCGCCCTCAAGTTAGGCCATTTTGAAAGGGGGATCAACTAGGATTCCGGACGTTCCCTGCGCCTTCACTGGATGAAGCCGCGGCTCGACCAATAAAACCCAAAGCCAGCAGCCGGGGCAGGTGAGACTCCAGCCAGGGGACACCGAATTTTTGGGCGACGGATGCTGGTGAAAAATGTGCCCATTCCTGAAGCGTGGCCAATTCAGTGGGCCGCAAACCGGCAGCGGCGTAAAAACAGTTCCCGGTGACGTCCTCCAGCATATCACCGGGCCAAACGGTCGCCGGGCGGCGCCAATGCAGAAGCAGGTTTCGGTTTTCCAGAGACGCGACTTCCCAGAAGTCCTCTCCCTGGGCGACATCCGGCGGTTCCTGATCCCTGAAGCCCTCACAGACACCTGTCAGCATGTTCCAGGCCCGCCATTGAGCCGGATGCCTGGCAATCACCCCGAAGCCCCACTCAAACAGATCTCCCGTCGCCGCCGTTGCAGTGGTCCCACGCGGCCAACGCCAGGTGGGTCCCCGTTCCCAGCTGAAGCTCCCCTTTTCGTCCCAGACAGTGTGCAACGAATGCACCGGGCATCGCACACTGAGCGCCAGCCTTGCCAGGCCGGTGCGGACCCGGATGGACCGCCCCGGCAACTGATGCTCCACGCCGTCCTGCAGCGTGCCCTCACAACCATCCAGGCCGTCGTTTCCGTCTAAAAAGGCAAACACCGCCTCTTGCTTGCGCAGGGCCCTCAGCATTTTCAGGGCAAAACCGCGGCCTTCGATCGGCACCCATCGCACCTGTCCGGGTAGGTTCAAGACTGCCTGCAGCGAGTCGTATATCGGCCGTATCTCCGCTAAACTCGAACGATTGACCAGAACATGCACGTCGTGACCGGCTACCAGCCAGGGCACCGGTGCCAGCGAGTATGGGCCCAGATGCAGGGAAATGGTCAGCCCCGTGGCCAGGTCCGGATGGTTGGTCATCACCCTGCGAGCCTGGGGCGCGAATTTCCGGGCCGCTTCTTTGGGTTGGGCAAACAGCGCCTGTTGCCAGGCATCCTGGGCGGCACCGGTGCGCAACAGGCTATCGAGTTCGTCGGCTCCCCAACGCGGAAACAGAGTCTTCAAATTCCACAAATCCCAACGCCGTTGGACATCTTCCATTTTGGCCTCCCCCGAAAGTTGGTGGCGGGGGCGGCCCGGGCCGCCCCCAACCCTCTAGCTGAACAGTGACGGTTTGATTGGCGTATCCTGGATGTTGATGGTGCAAACGTAGGACTTCGGCGTGCCGTCCTCCACGTCCAGCCCCATCGTTCCCGGGTCGGTGATGATCGGGCTCACTTCAATCCGTTCATGGATCTGCCTGATGCCCAGTTTTTCCAGCTGGAGATCGCGGTTGCCGTTCTGGCATTCGTGTTTGCCGTGGTTTCTTTTCATGATGGCCTCCCTGCTCATGGTGTTGATGGCGTGGCAAGCAGGAAAAGCAAAGGCTGGTCCAGGGGATTTGAGGGCAAAAAGCGGCTGTTCCGGGGGTTGCTGAAGCTCTCCTGGCCTTTGGGGGGACAGAATGCAGGAAAATTGTCGCTTGGCGGCGACAGTCGAGGAGTGTTTTCCGGCCATAAAAAACCCCCACACCCAAAGGTGCGGGGGTTCACAGTCGGGACGAGCACCGAGTCCGGTTTCGGACGGGCAACCGCTCAATGGCGGCCAACCCCGGAGGCGGACGACGGCAAGCCGGAGAACTAGTCCTCCTTCTTTTCCTCGCCCTCAGCCGGTGCGGCTTCTTCGGCCGGAGCCTCAGCCTTTTCTTCGCTCACTTCTTCCAGAGCAGCCTGGGCTTCCGCCTTCTCCTCGGCGAGCAGGATCTTCCGGGCGCGTTTGCGCTTCAGAGTATCGGTCACCTTGGGTTTCGGGTTGCCGTCGACCAGCTCAAGAATCGCGATCTCAGCATTGTCGCCCTTACGGGGCCCCATCCGCATGATGCGGGTGTAGCCGCCAGAACGGTCCGCATAGCGGGGTCCGATCTCCGCGAACAGTTTCTGCAGAATCGCCGGCTCGTTGACCTTGCGGGCCGCCAGGCGACGCGAATGCAAGTCACCTTTTTTGGCCTTGGTAATCAACTTTTCGGCGACGATGCGTGCCTCTTTGGCCTTGGGCACCGTGGTCTGGATCCGCTCGTGCTTGAACAGCGAGGTCACCAGGTTCCGATACAGCATCTTACGATGCGCCGGAGTACGGTTCAGCTTGCGGCCTTTGACGTTGTGTCGCATGACTCTATTCCATCCTCTAGGCTCAGGCTTTCGGCCCGGGCGATTGTCTCAGGTTGCCGAAGCAACCAGTTGTCCAAAATACCGGAGAGCTAGCTGCCCATCGTCTCGCGGACGCGGTCACAAACTTCCGGATCGAAGGACATACCGAACGCCAGTTCCATGCCCTCGAGAATTTCACCAATTTCATTCAAGCTCTTGCGACCGAAGTTGCGGAACTTGAGCATCTCTTGCTCGTTCTTGGTGACCAGGTCAAAGAGGGTCTTGATATGACCGCTCTTCAGACAGTTGGCCGAACGCACCGAGAGTTCCAGTTCTTCAACATTGCGCGACAGCAATTCCACCAGACGCTCCTGCTCCTCGTTCACTTCGACTTCCTGGGCGTCAATGGGCGCCTCATCGAAGTTGATGAATGTCTGGAGCTGATCCTTCAGGATCTTGGCCGAGAAGCCGACGGCGTCCTCGGGCCGAACGGCACCGTTGGTGGTGATGCCCATGACGAGCTTATCGTAATCCGTGCGCTGGCCAACGCGGGTGTCTTCGACCCGGAAGCTGACCTTGCGTACCGGCGAGTAGTTCGTATCGAGGCGGATGACACCGATCATTTCATCGGGAATGTGGTGCTGTTCGCGATCCACATAGCCACGACCCATGTCGATGAAAACCCGCGCGCTGAACTTTTCCTTCTCGGTCAACGTGCAGATCACGTGTTCCGGGTTGGCCACTTCAAGTTCAGGAGTGCCATTGATCATGCTGGCGGTCACAGGACCGGGACCTTCAGCTTCAATGGACGCCCATCCGGACGGCGCGTCGGACAGGTTGAAAACGACCTGCTTAAGGTTCAGGGAAATGTCGGTGACATCTTCCAGAACGCCGGGGACCGTACTCAGTTCGTGTTTGACACCTTCGATGTGCACTGCAGTCACACCATGACCATGCATGGAGGAAAGCAGTGTCCGGCGCAGGGCATTGCCCAGCGTGTGGCCAAAACCGCGCTCCAGGGGAGCGATTTCGATTTCAGCGAAGTTGCCGGACTGCGTCTCAGGGTTAACCCGAACCGGTTCGGACATCATCATATTGACCCACTTCATAGACTCTTCCATCCCTTCTGCTCAGTGAGAGCTTACTTCGAGTAGAGCTCCACGATCAGGTTTTCCTGGATCGGGATGGGGAGATCGGACTGCTGGGGCTCAGCAATCATGCGACCCTCCAGCTTCTTCTCATCCACCTCGACGAAGGGCAGCCGGTCGCGCTTGGCGTTGGCTTTGACCGAGTCGACAATTTGCGGGATGTTGTGGCTCTTGGTGCGAATGCTCACCGACTGGCCGACTTCGACCCGACGACTGGGAATATCACACACACCGCCATCGACAAGCACGTGCTTGTGGCGGATGAGTTGGCGAGCGCTGGACCGGCTGGGAGCAAAGCCCATCCGGAACAAAACGCTATCGAGACGCTTCTCCAAAAGGTTGAAGAGATTCTCACCGGTGGCGCCATCTCGCCTGTTCGCTTCCGCGAAATACAGACGGAACTGACGTTCCAGCACGCCGTAGATTGAACGGACTTTCTGCTTCTCACGAAGCTGAAGTTTGTAGTCCGAGGGTTTACGCCCGCGGCGACGGCCATGCTCGCCCGGCCCATAAGGCCGACGTTCCATGGCACAAGAGCTGTTGTAGCAGCGCTCGCCTTTGAGAAAGAGCTTCATCCCCTCACGACGACAAAGTTTGCACTTTGCCTCAGTGTACCTGGCCATTCTAACGAACCTCCTGATCGACCGCTGTTCTGTTCTCTCCAGAAGCGGTTCGATCAAATAGAAAAAATTACATCCGACGACGCTTCTTGGGTCGGCAGCCATTATGCGGGATAGCGGTGCAGTCCTTGATGCGGGTCACCTCGAGGCCTTCGGCCTTCAAGCTGCGCACGGCGGCTTCACGCCCCGAGCCCGGACCCTTCACCCAAACCTCAACCTTGCGCATGCCGCCAGCCAGCACTTCTTGCGCGACGAATTTGCCGGCGAGCTGCGCGGCAAAAGCGGTGCTTTTGCGGCTGCCCTTGTAACGACCCTGGTGTCCACCGGACGACCAGGTGATGACGTTACCCTGCAGATCGGTCATGGTAATAAGGGTGTTGTTGAAGCTGGACTTCACGTGAGCAACGCCCACACTGTCCAGTTTCAACTTCTTGGACTTTTTCGCCTTACCCTTGTCCTTGGCAGTAGCCACTTTCAACCTCCTGGCGCGTCACCGCGCCTTCTAACTTTCTTGCCGTCCGGTTAGATTTTTTTCCCACCGGGACGGCCCTTCGGACCTTTTCGGGTACGGGCATTGTTCTTGGTATTCTGGCCACGGCAGGGCAGCTTGCGCCGATGCCTGAGACCCCGATAACATCCAATGTCCATCAGTCGCTGGATGTTCATTGCGACTTCGGTACGCAAGGTACCTTCAACCTGGTATTCCTTGTCGAGGATCCCGATAATGCCCCTGGTCTGCTCTTCAGTCAGATCACGGGTTTTTGTCTCGGGGTCGATGCTCGCTTTAACGCAAATCTCTGTCGCTCGGTGGTCACCGATGCCAAAGATGTACGTCAACGACGTCGAAATCCTCTTGTTATTAGGAATATCCACACCGGCAATACGCGCCACCATGGCTCCTTTCGTCCTGTTACGGTTCTCTGGGTCCGGTCAGACACGCCGTCGACCGGAAGAACCTGCCTACTTAACCCTGACGCTGATTGTGACGACGCGTGATACAAATCACACGCACGACACCCTTGCGCCGGATAACTTTGCATTTCGAGCACATTTTTTTGACCGAACTGCGAACTTTCACTGCTCTTCCTCCTGCTCAAGCCGCTCCGCGGCCTTCATGGGCAATTATCCCAATTGAAATCTGTTTCTGGCGACGCTACTTGTAACGACTCTACTTATAACGATAAGTGATGCGGCCACGAGTCAGGTCATAAGGACTCAACTCAACCGTCACCTTGTCGCCCGGCAAAATGCGAATAAAATGCATGCGCATCTTGCCCGAAACGTGGGCGAGCACCACGTGCTCGTTTTCCAGTTTCACCTGGAACATCGCGTTGGGCAGGGCCTCGACGACCGTTCCCTCTACGCTGATTCCTTCTTCTTTAGCCATCTGTCGCTGCCTCTCAGAATGCTGCGATACCCGATCCACGTCGGGTCAAAATCTTTGGGCCATCAGCAGTGACGGCAACCGTGTGTTCAAAATGGGCCGACAGCTCTTTGTCCGCTGTCACGATCGTCCACTCGTCTCGAGCCGTGACGACGCGCTTGGTCCCGCAGTTGATCATCGGTTCGATGGCGATGACCAGTCCTTCTTCCATGACCGGATCGGGCATGGTGAAGCACCGATAGTTCGGCACCTGCGGATCTTCGTGCAACTCACGGCCAATGCCGTGACCCACCAAAGATTCCACAACCGAGTAGCCATTGGCCCGAGCGTGTTGCTCGATGGCCATTCCGATGACCGAAATCCGTTTGCCGACGGCGATGGCGGCGATGCCCTTTTCCAGGCACTCCATGGTCGTCTGCAGCAGTTGGCTGGCGGTGTCGCCCAACTCACCCACGGGCATGGTCTCAGCACTGTCAGCGTGCCAACCGTCCTTGATCACCCCGATGTCGATGCCGACAATGTCGCCCTCGACCAACTCGCGGCTGCCAGGGATGCCGTGCACAACTTCCTCGTTAACCGAGATGCAGGCAGAACCAGGGAACCCGTGATATCCCTTGAACGAAGGGATACAGCCGGCCTCCCTGATTTTAGATTCTACGACTTCGTCGATCGCGGCGGTGGTCGCCCCAGGGACAACCAAATCGCGGATCGAGAGGAAGACAGAAGCCAAAACCTCGGCGCTGGCCTGCATTTTGTCAACCTGATCGGCTGACTTCAAATTGATTTTCTGCTTACTCCAGGACATCAGCTATCCGGTGTGCAACTTCGTCAACCGTGCCCAAACCGTCGATTTCGGCCAGAGGGAAGTGTTCCTCCAGCGTCCAGGCAGCAGGCAATGTCTTCTTGCGGAAGACTTCAAGTCTATGCCGGATAGTCTCTTCGGTATCGTCAGCACGTTGGTACAAGGCCGCCTTCGCGCGTTCTTCATCCTTCGAGTTTCCGCAGAACGGACAGTAGGTCGGGGTCACATTGCCCAGACCCGTGAGGTTCATGACCTCATTGCAAACTCGGCACGTGATTCGGCCCGCCAAACGGCGAACAATCTCGTCGGCGGGGGCACGGATCACCAGAATCTTATCGATTCCCTGATCAAGTTCCTTCAGCAGCTTCGCAAATTCGGCGGCCTGAAACGCGGTGCGCGGGAAGCCGTCAAGCAACCAACCGTCCACCACATCATCCTGGCTGAGACGATCTCTGATCAATTCCATCATCAGATCATCGCCAACCAGGTCACCGGCATTCATGACGACCTGAACTTTTTTGCCCAATTCGGTCCCACGGCGAATCGCCCCGCGCAGGATATCTCCGGTCGAAATATGGACGATCTTGCGATCTTCGACAATCCAATGGGACTGCGTCCCCTTACCCACACCCGGAGGCCCCATGATGACAATGTTCACCGCTCTACCTCCGCGCCCGCAAACGACCCTTGCTCATGAAGCCGTCGTAATGACGCATCACAAGATGGGATTCGATTTGCTGGAGCGTATCAAGGGCCACACCCACGACAATCAACAGGCCAGTGCCACCGAAGTAGAATGGCACCTGCATAAAGGCGATCATCAGATCAGGGAGGATTGCGATGACAGCCAGGAAAACAGCGCCCGGCAGCGTCACACGGGTCAAAACCCGATCAATGTATTCCGCAGTCTTCTTACCCGGCCGTACGCCCGGAATGAAGCCGCTGTTCTTCTTCATGTTGTCCGCCAGATCCACCGGGTTCAAAATCACCGCAGTGTAAAAATAGGCGAACAAGATGATCAGTGTCGAGTAGACCAGTACGTAGATCAAATGAGGCGGTGTAAACCAGCGACCCATCGTGCTGAGGAAAGCCACGTCCGGGAAGATGTTCATCAGCGTCGCCGGGAACATGATGATCGACTGGGCAAAGATGATGGGAATCACGCCGGCGGTATTGACCTTCAGCGGGATATGGGTATTGGCCCCACCGTAGACTCGGCGTCCCACGATCTTCTTGGCGTACTGCACCGGTATTTTTCGTTGCCCCTGAGTAATGGCGATAATTCCGCCGATCACAAAGAGCATGAACGCGGCAATCAGAAGCGCCTTGAAAATGTTCATATCGCCACTGGCCAACTGCTGGCCGGTGTTCAGGATATCCGTCGGATAGCGGGCAACAATACCGATGAAGATGATCATCGAGATGCCGTTGCCGATGCCGCGTTCGGTGATCTGCTCGCCGAGCCACATGACAAACACGGTACCAGCGGTCAGGGTGATCATGGTCAGCAACTTGAAGCCGATTCCGGGATTGGCAACGATGCCACCACTCATCTGCTCAAGTCCCGCAGCCATACCGAAACTCTGGATCAAAGCCAGAGCCACCGTACCGAAGCGGGTGTACTGCGTGATCTTTTTGCGCCCTTCTTCACCCTCCTTGGCCAGCTTCTCGAAGAACGGCACAACCGCCTGCAAGAGCTGGAAGATGATCGAGGCGCTGATATAAGGCATGATGCCCAGCGCAAACACTGTGGCATTACTCAGGTTTCCACCCGAGAACATGTCATAGAGACCCATCAACGAGCCGGATTGGGCGTCAAAGAACGCCTTCAAGGCTGCGCGGTTGATCCCAGGCGTGGGGATATGACCACCCAGGCGATAGATCAGCAGGATCATGGTCGTGAACAGGAGCCGCCGTTTCAGTTCGGGGATCCTGAACATGCTTTGGTAACTGCCGGTAATATTCAAAGCAAAGCTTCCTTTTTCTGGACGTTACCCGGTAACACTCAACCAGTGACGGTGACCGAACCACCGGCGGCTTCCACCGCGGCGACGGCCGTCTTACTGGCTTTGGCGACTTCGATCTGGAAAGACTTCTCAACCTTGCCCCGACCCAGCAATTTCACCGGGCGGTTGGGGTACTTTACCAAGCCGGCTGCAGCGAGCGACGCCGCATCCACCTTGGCGCCCGCGTCGAGCCGAGCTTCCAGGTCGTCCAGGTTAACCAGTTGGAACGATTTCTTGAAAATGTTGGTAAAACCGCGCTTAGGCAGACGCCGGTTCAGGGGCATCTGGCCACCTTCGAACCAGGGCGGGATGCCACCACCGGAGCGGGCTTTCTGTCCCTTGTGCCCACGGCCACCGGTCTTGCCCGTGCCGGAGCCCGGACCACGACCACGCCGTTTCTTGTCTCGGTTGGCACCCTTGGGCGCGCCGATGTTGTTCAGCTTAAGCATGACTACTCCACCTCTTCCACGTTCACGAGATGGCGCACTTTGAACACCATGCCGCGTATCGCGGGAGTATCGTTCTTAATGACGAAGGTCTGATGGCGTTTCAAACCGATCGACTCAATGATGCGGCGTTGCTTCTCGGGTCGACCGATCAGACTGCGCACCTGGGTAATTTTCAATTTGGCACTCATGACGCTTAGGACTCCTTGGTCTCGGTATCAGCGGCTGCCTCAGGCGCCGTTTCAACCGGAGCTTCAACCGGGGCTGCAGCACGTTCGGCCCGTTTGGGCAGACCCAAGACTTCAGGCACGGACAGGCCACGCTTGGCCGCAAAATCCTCGACCGTGCGCAGCTGCTTTAAGCCGTCCATCGTGGCTTTCGTCACGTTGTTCGGGTTGCGCGAACCCAGCTGTTTGGTCAGGATGTTCTTCACGCCAGCGGCCTCAAGAATAGCGCGCACACCACCGGCAGCGATAACACCGGTACCAGGGCTGGCGGGCTTGAGCAGCACGCGGCTGGCGCCGAAGCGACCGATCACCTGGTAAGGGATCGTATCGTTCAGCATCGGCACCGTGATCTGCACAGCGCGGGCGCTCTCGCCACCCTTGCGGATCGCGTCGGCGATTTCATTGGCTTTGCCCATCGCGACGCCAACCTTGCCCTTGCCGTCACCAACGGTGACGATGGCACTGAAGCTGAAACGTCGACCGCCCTTGACCACTTTGGCCACGCGGTTGATGTTGATCACGTTTTCGTGCATGTCCGAGGCTTGGTCGCGTCCACCGCGTCCACCAGGGCCTCCGGGGCGTCCACCACGACCACCAGGGCCTCCGGGGCCGCCAGGACCGCGTCCACCAGGACCGCCGGGTCCACGTCCGCCAGGACCACCAGGTCCACGTCCGCCAGGTCCTCCAGGACCGCGTCCACCAGGACCGCCGGCACCACCAGGTCGTTGATTCGAATAATCCGCCATCTGAATTGCTCCTGTCATGATTGCCTTTTCCCACCTCGGGCAGGACCGGCAACCGGTAAGACCTAGACTTCTCTAAAGATCTTCACTCTAAAGATCTAGACTTCGATTCCGCCATCCCTGAGCCCGCGGGCCAGGGCAGCAATACGCCCATGGTAGAGATAACCGCTGCGGTCAAAGACCATGCTGGTGATCCCTTTTTCTTTCGCCTCATCAGCCAAAGCACGTCCCACGTTATAGGAGACCGAGCACTTGCCGGCGATTCCTTCGGGAGCTTCGACTGCCGCAGCCTTGGTGCCGTTCGAAGACAGCAAAGTCGACCGCGTCAGGTCATCAACGACCTGGGCGTAGATGTTCTTGTGGCTGCGGGTGATGGTCACCCGGGGCCGTTCTGCGGTTCCAGAAACTTTCTTGCGGATAGCAATCTTCCGCTTTTTTCTGATCTGAATCCGCTTTTTTGCGACACTACTCATTGTTCACACCTCTCGACCGGTTACCCGGTGCTTACTTACCGGCGGCCTTACCGGCCTTCCTGATAACCTCTTCACCCACGTACCGGATGCCCTTGCCTTTGTACGGCTCAGGCTTGCGATAAGCGCGAATCTCGGCTGCCACTTGACCAACCTTCTGCTTGTCGACACCAGACACATCAATGTGGGTGTTGTCGGGGCAGTTGATCGAAATGCCAGCAGGAATGGGATACTCCACCGGGTGGCTGAACTGCAGCTGCAGATCCAGGACCTTACCCTTGACGGCGGCACGGTAACCCACACCAATGATTTCCAGCTTCTTGACGAATCCCTCGGTCACACCAACGATTTGATTAGCCACCAGAGCGCGCACCAGACCATGATTGGCCTTGACGGGCTTGGACTCGTTGGGGCGGGTGATCGTCAGCACGCCATCTTTTTCCTCGAAAGCCAAGCCTCCGGGAATGTGCTGGGTGTGCTCACCCTTGGGCCCCTTAACCACCGAGGTGTTGCCGTCGATTTTGACGGTCACTCCGGCCGGAATGGGGATTGGGCTATTTCCAATGCGAGACATTGCTCACTCCTCCGCAAATTCAAGATCAACTGATGTAGTCAGCCAATGACCGTAGTCAGACCGTGACTACCAGACTTCACAAAGCACTTCGCCGCCAACGCCCCGCATCCGGCACTGGTGACCAGTGAGGATGCCCTGATTTGTCGACAGGATGGAGATTCCATACCCACCGCAAACTTTCGGGATGTTGTCTTTGCCGGCAAAAATACGGCGTCCGGGGCGGCTGATCCGATTGATCCCCTCGATGACGCCGATGCGCTTGCCTTCCTTATTGTAGTACTTCAGGAAGCAGCGCAATGTGCCCTGGGCGTTGTCGTCCACGATTTCGAACTTGTCAATGTAGCCCTGCTCTACGAGCAACTGGGCCATGGCCTGCTTCTGGTTGGAAGCAGGAATCTGCACCCGACGGTGTCCCGCCTGTGTGGCGTTACGGATGCGGGTCAGCATATCCGCAATGGGATCTGTCATACTCATCGCTTTTAGCTCCTGGTTCTCTTTACCAACTGGCCTTGGTGACACCCGGGATGTCACCGCTGAGGGCGAGTTGCCGGAAACAGATACGGCACATGCCGAACTTCCTGATGAATCCTCGGGGCCGTCCACAACGGCGGCACCGGTTGTAAGCCCGAACCTTAAATTTGGGCTTCCTTCCAGCCTTGGCAATCAATGATTTCCTGGCCAAAACTTACTCCTCCTTAGCGCCTGAACGGCATTCCCAGAAGGCTCAGCATTTCGCGGCCTTCCTCGTCATTCGTGGCGGTGGTAACAATCGTCACATTCATTCCGCGAGCTTCGTCGACCTTGTCGTACTCAATCTCGGGAAAGATAAGCTGATCCTTCAGTCCCATGGTGTAGTCGCCGGCGCCACTGAGGCGAGTCGACACACCGCGGAAATCCCTGATACGCGGCAGAGCCACGTTGATGAACCTGTCCAGAAACTCCCACATATGGCGATCGCGCAGAGTGACGCGGGCACCGATCTCCACGCCTTCGCGGAGCTTGAAGTTCGAGATGGACTTGCGAGCCTTGGTTTTCACAGCTTTCTGACCAGTAATGGCCTCCAGCTCAGCCACGGCACTCTCAAGAATCTTGGGATTTGTTTGAGCCTTGCCCAATCCCATGTTGATCACGACTTTGACCGGTCGCGGAATCTGCATCGAGCTCGTGTAAGCGAACTTCTCCTGCAGTGCCGCAGCGGTCGTCGTTTCGTACTGTTCCCTCATGCGAGGTTTGGCAGCAGCCATTGTTCAATCCTCCAGCAGCGCAAAGCGCGTTTTCGTTCCGGGGCCGTCCGTCATTGGGGATACCCGGACTTCTCATTCGACTTCTGTTCGACCAATTGGTCATCACGAAATCCCCGTTAAACCGGTGCCTCGTGTGTTCCTAATCCGAAATTTCGGCATACCGGAATTTCAGAAAAATCCAGTCTAGTCGTTCAGCATCTCGCCGCTTTTTTTGCTCACACGAGCGCGGCTGCCATCTGAAAGCTGATCCTTCCCAATGCGCGTCGGCTTGCTCGTATTCGGGCAAACCAGCATGACGTTGGATGCGTTGATCGGAGCTTCCTTTTCGATGATCCCGCCTTGGGGAACATCTTTGCTCGCACGGGTGTGACGCTTGATCATATTGACCTTTTCGACAATCACGCGGTCGGAGTCGGGAAAGACCTTGAGGATCTTGCCTTCCTTACCCTTGTCGTTGCCACTCATCACGCGAACCATATCATTCTTGCGGATTCTCATTACAGAACCTCCGGCGCAAGGGAGACGATCTTCATGAATTTCTTGCTGCGCAGCTCACGTGCCACCGGGCCAAAGATGCGAGTGCCCACGGGCTCCTGGCTTTCTTCAGCAAGGATCACCGCAGCGTTGTCGCTGAACCGGATGTAGGAACCGTCCTTGCGGCCGATCTCCTTCTTAGTCCGAACAACCACGCACTTGACGACCTGGCCTTTTTTCACGTTGCCGTTGGGGATGGCCGACTTCACAGACGCGACAATGACATCGCCCACCCGTGCGTAACGCCGACGCGTTCCACCCAGCACCCGGATACATTCGCAGACCTTGGCCCCCGAATTATCCGCAACTGTCAATTTTGTAGATTCCTGAATCATTGTTCCATTCCTTACAGGCTACCGGTGAGTAGCTACTTGGCCTTTTCAAGAATTTCCGCGACCCGCCAGCGCTTGGTCTTGGACAGGGGACGGATGGCCATGACTTTCACGACATCGCCTTCCCGGCATTCGTTCTCCGCATCGTGGGCGACCAACTTGGCCGTCCTGGTGATGATCCGCTTGTAAAGCGGGTGCGGAAACCGGCGCCGGATCTTGATGACCACCGTCTGGTCCATTTTGGACGAGACGACCTGGCCGATCCGGACTGCTCTCAGGTTACGTTCGGTGTTACCCATCATTCGCTCTCCCTGGCTCCGGCTCGCTTTCGCGCCCAGGCCAATGACCTATTCCCTACAGGGCGGCCCGCTTCTCAGTGATGACAGTGTTGATAACCGCGATTTCCCGGCGCGCATGACGCACCTGCAACGGGTTATCCATCTGACGCATGTTGAGCTGAATCTTCATCGTCATCAGCTCTTCGGATTTTTCGGTCAAGAGGCTTTCGAGCTCCTCGAGCGGCAAATCGCGCAGTTCCTGGGCTTTCATTTTGCTACTCTCCAGTCCGACTGATGATCCGGGTCTTGAACGGCAACTTGGCCGCGCCAAGGCTCAGAGCCTTCTTCGCAGTTTCCAACTCAACGCCGTTGATCTCAAACAGGATCCGACCCGGTTTCACGACCGCCACCCAATACTCGGGGGCACCCTTACCCTTACCCATGCGGGTTTCGGCAGGCTTCATCGTGATGGGCTTGTCCGGAAAGACCCGGATCCAAACCTGGCCAACACGTTTCATGCGGCGTGTGATGGCGATACGGGTTGCTTCGATCTGGCGGCTCGAAAGCCAACTGGCCTCGAGGGCCTGCAGCCCATAATCTCCAAAGGCGATGGTCGCACCGCGCCGGGCAATTCCCCGGTTGCGGCCCTTGAACATCTTCCTGAATTTGGTGCGCTTCGGCATCAACATGATATCTCGTCCTCTTCTTTAGAGCGTTGCCGGCTAGGCCCGCTGCTCGACAACCTGCTTGCGCAGTTGTTCCTTGAATTCGGCCGGGAAGATCTCACCCTTGCAGATCCAGACCTTGACGCCGATGGCGCCATACTGGGTGCGGGCAGTGCTGGTCCCGTAGTCAATATCAGCACGCAGCGTGTGCAAAGGCACACTGCCGTCGTGGTAAGACTCAATACGTGCCATTTCGGCGCCACCGAGGCGACCGGCGCAACGGATCTTGATGCCCTTGGCACCCATCCGCATGGCCGTGGCAATGGCCTTCTTCATGGCGCGACGGAAGGCGACACGGCCTTCGAGCTGGGCAGCAATGTGGTCGGCGACCAGCGGAGCGCTCAGTTCAGGCTTCTTGACCTCTTCCACGTCCAGCTTGACGTTCTTGCCGATCATCTTCTGCAGCTCAGCGCGCAGTTGGTCAGCCTTGGTGCCCTTTTTGCCGATAACGACGCCAGGACGGCTGGTGGCCACGATGATGTTCACCTTTTCGCGGAAGCGCTTGATCTTGACGGACTCGACTCCGGCATTACCGACCCGAGCCATCACGTACTTGCGCAGCAAAAGGTCCTCGTTCAGCCAATCAGCAAAATGCTTATCGGTGAACCAGCTCGAATTCCAGTCTTTGACGATTCCCAACCGAAAGCCGATTGGATGTGTCTTCTGACCCATGGTCATCCTTCCTTATGTCGCCCCTTTTTGAGGGCCGACTCTACAGACTTCTGATCTGCCCCGAACCGCTCATTGAAGCGTCCGGAATTCAGGTCATTCCGTAGTCCAGCAACTAAGCTTCGACTACAACCTTGATGTGGCTCGTCCGTTTCAAAATGCGGAAAGCCCGACCCTGCGCACGCGGACGAATCCGCTTCATCGTAGGGCCTTCGTCAATTCGGATCTCCTTGACGACGATCGAGGAGTTGTCCATAGCCACTTCGCCGTCGTTCTTGAACTTGACGTTGGCTGCGGCCGACAACACGACCTTCTTCAGGATTGGCGAGGCTTTCTTTGGCGTCAAAGCCAAGATACCCATCGCCTCGTCCACGCTTTTACCCCGGATCAAGTCGGCAACTTGCCGCGCCTTGCGGGCGGAGATCCGGATGTGTTTCGATGTGGCCAGAGCCTCCATCAGCAAACCTCCACTTACTTCTTCGAGGTGTGGCCCCGGTAGGTCCGCGTCGGCGCGAACTCTCCGAGCTTGTGCCCCACCATGTTTTCCTGAATGTACACGGGCACGAACTGTTTGCCGTTGTGCACGGCAATGGTGTGACCCAGGAACTCGGGAACGATGGTTGAACGGCGGGACCAGGTCTTGAGGACCCGTTTCTCGCTTTTGTCGTTCATTCCGTCGATCTTCGTCATCAGGGACTCGTCAACGAAGGGTCCCTTTTTGATTGATCTTGCCATGTCTGCAACTTCCTCCAGCTACAAGCCTACAGCCTCAACAGCTGCGACTCGTTACTTCTTCTTGATCTTGCGGCGCCGGACAATGAAGGCGTCCGAAGGCTGCTTGCGACGAGTCTTGAATCCCTTGGCCGGTTGTCCCCAGGGAGACACCGGGTGACGGCCACCACTGGTGCGGCCCTCGCCACCACCATGAGGGTGATCGACCGGGTTCATGGCCACACCACGCACCGTCGGGCGGATGCCCAACCAGCGCGAGCGGCCAGCCTTGCCACTGACGATGTTCTCGTGCTCCGAGTTGCCCACTTCACCAATTGTCGCGTAGCAACGGTTGTGAACCATGCGCACTTCGCCACTGGGCAGGCGCAGAGTGACGTAGTGTCCCTCTTTGGCCATGACCTGGGCGAAAGAACCGGCACTGCGGGCCATCTGGCCACCCTTGCCGATATTCAACTCGATATTGTGCACCAGTGTACCCAGGGGAATGTTCTCCAAAGGAAGAGCATTGCCGGGGTCGAAAGACGCATTGGGGCCGGACAGGATCGAGTCGCCTACGGACACGCCCTTGGGCCAGATGATGTAGCGTTTTTCGCCATCGATGTAGTGCAGGAGACAGATCCGCGCACTGCGGTTCGGATCGTACTCCACACTGAAGACCTTGGCGGGCACATCGTGCTTGTTCCGCTTGAAGTCGATGACACGGTAACGGCGCTTGTGTCCACCACCACGATGCCGGACGGTGATCCGGCCGCGATTATTGCGGCCACCCTTTTTGTGCAGGGGCTCAAGAAGAGACTTCTCGGGCTCGCTGCGGGTGATCTCGCTGAAGTCCGCGACGGTACGAAACCGCTGTGTCGGAGTCACGGGCTTGAGTTTTCTGATTGCCATTCTACTTGCTCCTCGGCTTTAAACGATTTCGAACAAATCGATCGAATCGTCTTTGGCCAGCGTGACGATGGCCTTTTTCCAGGCCGCCCTTTTGCCTTCAAAACGGCCCATGCGCTTTTTCTTACCAATGTAATTCATGGTCCGAACCTGAGTGACCTTCACGCCGAAGAAATGCTCCACGGCTTGACGGATTTCCATCTTGTTGGACTCAGGTGCGACCTCGAAGTAGTACTGGTTGTGCAATTCCCGCATCATCGCGCCCTGCTCAGTGATCAGGGGACGCTTGATGACTTTGCTCAAATCCTTCATGACCCGAACACCTCCTCGGCGCCAGTGAGCGCAGCCTGGGTGAAGACCAGGTTGTCAGCCCAGAGAATGGTGTAGGCATTCAGTTCGCTCGAGCGCAGAACACGCACACCGTTGATATTGCGGGCCGACTTGTAGATGTTGCCCGCTTCGGCATCGACCACCAGCAACGTATGCCGGCCATCGAGGTCGAGGCCCTTGAAGATGTCGACCATCTTCGCGGTCTTCGGGGCGTCCATCGCAAAGTCTTCGATCACGCTCACGCGCTCGTTGATCGCACGGTCACTCAAGGCGCTCTTGAGGGCGAGACGCTTGATCTTCCGGGGCAGCGTGTAGCTGTAATCCCGCGGATGAGGACCAAAGGCGACACCGCCACCAACCCGAGTCGGGCTGGCTACCGAACCGGCACGGGCACGGCCGGTGCCCTTTTGCCGGAAAAGCTTAGCTGTCGAAGCCTTGACTTCGGCACGAGTTTTCGTGTCGTGCGTACCCTGGCGCTGGTTAGCCAGATAGTTGCGCACGGCCTCGTACAGAGCCTGCTTGTGGACGGGCTGCTCAAAGAGAGAGGCGGGCAGTTCCACCGTTCCGTTCTCTTTGCCAGCACCGCTGTAGAGTTTTGCCGTTGCCATTATCTTACCTCGTTCGTTTCCGGCCCTAACGGACCCAATCGGTCTTACCGGCTGGGCCGGATGAAAACGATACCGTTCTTGTGACCCGGAACGCTGCCCTTGACGAGAATGAGATTCTTCTCTTCGTCAACAGCCACGACCGTCAGATTCTTCTTGGTTTCCTGCTTGTTGCCATATTGGCCCGGCATGGCCTTGCCCGGCATCACGCGACCCGGAAAAGTGTGCATACCGATCGAACCCATCGCGCGCACATTCTTGGAACCGTGAGTCGCAGGACCCCGGTGCTGATTGTGCCGCTTGATGGTTCCCGAAAAGCCCCGGCCCTTGGTGGTGCCGGTCACATCGACCAGTGCCGCCTCGGCCAGAACAGAAACCTTAACCGTATCACCCATCTTGTACTCGTGACCTTCATCAAGTCGGAATTCGATGACGGTCCGCAGAGGGTCGGTTCCGGCCTTGCGGAAATGCCCCTGCATAGGCATGGGCGTATTCTTCGGCTTCTTGGCGCCAAATCCCATTTGGATTGCGCTGTAGCCATCGCTGTGCTCGTCCTTGACCTGGGTGATCACGCAGGGTCCCGCCTGGATAACCGTAACGGGAATACTACGTCCGCTCTCTTCGAACGTCCGGGTCATGCCGAGTTTTTTTCCGATCAATCCGATCATCTTCTTTGCTCCCTTAAATCAATCAACCGCGCCTGCAATTGGCGCCGGATCGCTGGAATCAGACCTTGATCTCGACGTCCACGCTGGCCGGCAGGGTCAGCTTCTTCAGAAACTCGGTGGTCTGCGGCGTCGAATTTTCGATCTCGATCAACCGCTTGTGAATCCTGATCTCGAACTGCTCACGGGACTTCTTGTCCACATGGGGCGAGCGCAAGACCGTATAAATCGACTTCTTGGTCGGCAGGGGAATGGGCCCCCGAACCAGGGCGCCGGTCCGCAGTGCGGTCGCGACGATGACTTCCGCGGAGCGGTCCAAAACCGCTGCCTCGTAAGCCCTCAACCTGATTTTAATCTTCTGACGTGCCACGTTCACTCCTTGCGATGGCTACTCCAGCGTCGCCTTCATCCGAAACTCCAAACGGAACTTCCGGAAGTCCAGCGCCTGCTCACCATTCGCTTAACCCTTGCGGGTGTTCAACTGTTCTATACAAGGTGAGGGGAGTGATGAATCACTCCCCTCGGGAAAACCTACTCGTGGATCTTCGCCACCACGCCGGCGCCAACGGTGCGTCCACCTTCGCGAATGGCGAAGCGCAGACCCTCCTCCATGGCGATCGGGGTGATCAGTTCCACCTGCATCTTGATATTGTCACCAGGCATGACCATTTCCACGCCTTCAGGCAACTGCGCATCGCCAGTCACGTCCGTGGTCCGGAAGTAGAACTGGGGACGGTAACCCGTGAAGAACGGGGTGTGACGCCCGCCTTCTTCCTTGGTCAGGATGTAGACTTCGCACTCGAACTTCGTGTGCGGGTTCACCGAACCGGGCTTGCAGATCACCATGCCGCGCTCAACGTCTTCCTTCTTCATGCCGCGAAGCAGAAGACCAACGTTGTCGCCAGCCTGACCCTCGTCGAGGATCTTGCGGAACATCTCAACACCGGTACAGACCGTGGTCTGCGTGTCGCGGATACCGACCAGCTCGATTTTCTCGCCGGTCTTGACGATGCCACGCTCGATACGGCCGGTCGCAACCGTGCCGCGACCACTGATGGAGAACACGTCTTCCACCGGCATCAGGAAAGCCTGGTCCAAAGCGCGCTCGGGCAGCGGAATGTAGCTATCCAAGGCGGCAACCAATTCGAAGATGCAGGCAGCTTCCGGAGAATCGGCGTCGCCGCTCTCCAAAGCCTTCAGTGCGCTGCCACGAATGATCGGCGTATCGTCGCCGGGGAACTCGTACTGGTCCAGCAGCTCACGGATTTCCATGTCCACCAGATCCAGCAGTTCATCGTCATCAACCTGGTCCACTTTGTTCATGAACACGATGATGTAAGGCACGCCAACCTGACGGGCGAGCAGGATGTGCTCACGAGTCTGGGGCATGGGGCCATCGGCCGCCGAAACAACCAACACAGCGCCATCCATCTGGGCCGCACCGGTGATCATGTTCTTCACATAATCAGCATGACCAGGGCAATCCACATGAGCGTAGTGACGGGTCTCGCTCTGGTACTCCACGTGAGCCGTGGCGATGGTGATACCACGCTCGCGCTCCTCGGGGGCTTTGTCGATCTGGTCGAAGGGCGTGTACTCAGCCAGGCCCTTCTTGGCCAGAACTTCGGTGATCGCCGCCGTCAAGGTCGTCTTACCATGATCAACGTGACCGATGGTACCAACGTTGACGTGATCCTTATTCCGTTCAAACTTTTCGCGTGCCATGTGCGGCTTCCTCCCATGGAAGGTACTGACGACTACCGAGTGAATCCGAGAGCGGCTTCACGACCGGGGCAGATCCGCCTCGATCGGAATCACTTCCAACCAGAATCGCTTCAACAAAGTTCTGCAACTTCACCCAAGCAAAGAATGGAGCCCACGAGCAGACTCGAACTGCTGACCACTTGCTTACCATGCAAGAGCTCTACCAACTGAGCTACGTGGGCTCCCGTATTGTGTTTTCGTCCCGACGGAAATCCTGGTCGGGTTCGGCATCCAGCAGCCGCGGGCATCCTTCCCGGGCTTGATCATTTCCTGGCTTTGCGAACTTGCAAAAGATCAATGAATCAACAGTGGAGCGGGAAACGAGGTTCGAACTCGCGACCCTCAGCTTGGAAGGCTGATGCTCTACCAACTGAGCTATTCCCGCTCCGAACTGCCCCCGAACCCACAGGTCCGGCGATCCAATGGTGGGGGGGGGAGGATTCGAACCTCCGAAGTCGTAGACGACAGATTTACAGTCTGTTCCCTTTGGCCACTCGGGAACCCCCCCACAAAATCTTCCGATTCGCATCACCATCCCGGCTTTTTTCAGCCGAAATGCTGGAATCATCCGAATTTTATGGCACCCGCATACGCGGGCCACCCTGCCGAAGCGTGTTCGAACAGGATCACCATCAAACATTTGAGACTGGAGCTGGCGAGAGGACTTGAACCCCCAACCACCTCATTACAAGTGAGGAGCTCTACCAGTTGAGCTACGCCAGCTCCATAAAGTACCGGCACTTAGCTGTTAATGCCCTCACCGGCGCTCAGCCAAAGATCGGTCCTGGTTTGTCAACCGCAGGCAAGAGTCAGACAAGCCTCGTAGTTGACAGACCGGGACCGATTTGGGTCCGGGAATATATAACGCCCCCGAAAAATATGTCAAGAAGATCGCCCGATTATTTTGCGGCATTTGGCAGCCGGGTCAGCCGGGCCTGAAGTTGCCCAACTCCCTGCAAAATCGGATCAGTCGGCTGGCAGAGCCGATCGGCACAAGTCGTCAACCAGAGCCTCAAAACTGATCCCCACCGCAGCGGCCGACTTGGGCACCAAGCTGGTCTCCGTCATGCCCGGTATCGTGTTTATTTCCAAGCAGTTGTAGTCTTCGCCATCCAGCCGGATATCAACCCGGGCCAGTCCGCGGCAGCCAATCAGCTCGTAAAGCCTTAAGGCATCCGCACATATGAGCTCGTACAGGGGCGAATGCACCGGCGCCGGCACCAGGTATTCGCTGGCGCCACTGGTGTATTTGTTCTCGTAGTCGTAGAAGCCCTCGCGAGGCCGGATTTCCAGAAGCGGCAAACGGCGTCCCATTAACAGGGTAGCTGTCAATTCCCGGCCTGGAATGAACTTTTCAATCAATATATTGAGGCACTTGTCGCAGGGAACATCCACCACACGCCCCATGGCGGCCTCAAATTGATCCGGACGTTCAACAATCTCAACGCCCACCGAACTGCCGGCACCATTCAATTTGATCACCAGGGGAAAGCCGATCTCCAGGCTTGCCCGGGCAAAGATCCGCTCCACCGTCAAACCGCCGTTGTCCCGCTCGGTACCACCTTTGGTGGTCAACGACTCGGGTTTGGCGGTTTTTCGATCCCAGGTCACCTGCAACCAGTCAGGGGTCGGAATGCCAGCGGCACGCATGATCCGTTTGGTCGCCGTCTTGTCCATGGCGATGGCGCTGGCGCGAGAACCCGACAATGCGTACGGAATGTTCAGAACGTCTAAAACAGCCTGCAAATGGCCATCTTCGCCCTGTCCGCCATGCAAAGCGGGAAAAACCAGGTCGACCTCGTGCAATTCCGGCAACTCCAACACCGCCGCCACCGAGGCGATGTCCAATGACAGGACATCGTGGCCGGCGCGCCGCAGCCCTTCGGATACGGCTCGGCCCGATTCCAGCGACACCTCCCGCTCGGGAGAGTCCCCACCCATCAAAACGGCAATTTTCATCTTTGACTCCTGCCCAACGGGCTTCAGGACGTTGATTTGGCTTCCAATAGAACCACCGCTTGCACCGTCACACATTCACCGCGTCCTTCGGGGCCAACACCTTCACCCCGCGTCGCCTTGACCGAGACCCTTGTCGGTGAAACATCCAGGGTCCGGGCCAGATTCTCCTGCATTTCCACGGCGTATGGGGCAATTTTAGGTGCCTCGGTGATGATTGTACAATCCACATTCACCACGCCGTACCCACGGTCAGCGATCATCCGCTGCACTTCAGCCAGCAACCCGAGACTGTCGGCGCCGGCATACTGTGGATCGGTGTCGGGAAAATGCTGGCCAATGTCTCCCAGAGAAAGCGCCCCCAACAGCGCGTCAGATATCGCATGGCAGACCACATCGCCATCTGAATGGGCCACGGGTCCGGTTTCACTGTGCGAAAATTCAACCCCACCGAACACGCAGCGACGGCCACGCTCCAGCCGATGTCGATCCCAGCCTTGCCCAATGCGGAACATCATTTCCCCCGGGTTCAATCGAACAATTCGGATTCAGCGAGAGAGCGGCCCCCCAGGTCCTTTTCAGACATGACCGTTTCGACCCCTTGACGCAGCGGCCACTTGATGCCGATGGTCGGGTCATCAAAACGGATCACCCGTTCGTGCTCCGGGGCGTAATAGTCGGTGCATTTGTAGACAAACTCGGCCTCGTCGCTGAGCACGTAAAAACCATGGCCAAATCCGGGAGGAACCCAAAACAGCCGGTGGTTTTCCGCCGACAACTCGGTGCCCACCCAACGGGAGAATGTGGGCGAACTGCGCCGCAAATCCACAACCACGTCAAACACTCGTCCCGAGATCACCCGCACCAACTTGCCCTGAGGCTGCTGGATCTGGTAGTGCAAGCCGCGCAAGACACCCTGACCAGAGCTGCTTTGATTGTCCTGCACGAATTGCTGTTGGCCACCGGCCTCGCGAAAGGTGTCTTGCCGCCAGGTCTCAAGGAAATAGCCCCGGTGGTCGCCGTGGACGGTGGGTTCGAAAACTTTGACATCCGGGATGTCCGTCGACAAGACCTTCATCAATTTTCCTCCAGCAGCTGCAACAGGTACTTGCCATAGCCGCTGTTCTGCAAAGGAGTGGCCAATTTGACCAACTGCTCATCGTCAATGAAGCCCATGCGCCAAGAAATCTCTTCGGGACAGGCGATCTTCAGGGTCTGGCGTTCTTCGATCACCCGGATGAATTGGCCGGCGTCGAGCAACGACTGGTGAGTGCCCGTATCAAGCCAGGCCGCGCCGCGCCCCAGAACTTCGACCATCAGGTCGCCGCGCTCCATGTAGGCGGTGATCACGTCGGCAATCTCCAACTCTCCCCGCGCCGAAGGCTTGATGGCCTTGGCGATCTCCACCACGTCGCTGTCAAAGAAGTACAGCCCGGTGGCCGCGTAGTTCGACTTGGGCTTGGCGGGCTTTTCCTCGACACTGAGGGCCTTGCCGTTGGGGTCAACTTCTACCACACCATAGCGTTCCGGGTCCTGCACCACATAGGCGAAGATCGTGCCACCGGAATCGCGCTGGGCCACGCTTTGCAACATCCGGGACAAGCCCTCGGAATAGAAAATATTGTCGCCCAGGATGAGGCAGGCCGGACTGCCATCCAGGAAGTCTTCAGTCAAAGTGAAGGCTTGAGCCAACCCTTCAGGGCGCGGTTGCACCACATATTGCAGATTCAGGCCCCATCCGGCGCCATCACCGAGCAGCTTGCGGAAAGATTCCTGATCTTCAGGCGTGGTGATGATGCAGATGTCCCGGATGCCCGCCAACATCAATGTGCTCAACGGGTAATAGATCATCGGCTTGTCGTAGACCGGCATCAACTGCTTGCTGACCGAAAGCGTCAAGGGATGCAGGCGGCTACCGGTGCCGCCGGCCAGGATGATGCCCTTCATTTGGCTCTCCTACTCGGCCGTGCCGAGACGTTGACGGCTGTAGTCACCGTCGCGCTGAACTGCTTCGCACCAGTCGCGGTTGGCGAGGTACCAGTGGACTGTGCTCTGG
>JADGEP010000090.1 GCA_016744275.1 Candidatus Krumholzibacteriia bacterium
GTGCAACTGTTGCGCGACGGGGCCAAACTCGAAGTGCCGATTCCGCTGTTTGCGTTGGTCGATTAGCCGACAGGCGGTGTTGCTATCGGCACCACTTAGGGATTATGGGCACCCCCGGGCGCAACAAGCTCACCTCAATTCAAATCTCGTCCAACCGCTCCCCCATCCGCAACCGATGCCGCAGCCCCATCAGCTTTGCGTCCAGCGCCCGCAGTTCGGTCAAATTGGCCCGCTCGGCGGCGCTCGGTTCGATCACTTTCTGCATGGCTCCATTGTTGATGATCACGCGGCGGTCGCCCATCAAGGCGAGGATCGGGTCATGGGTCGCCATCAGGACAATTTTCTCTTCCTTGATCAGGATGTCCAACGCCTGTTGCCGGTCGATGCCCGCATTTTCGATCTCATCAATCAGCACCACCGGGCTGGCGCTCAGCACCGCGGTGTCGGCAATCATCAGGGCCCGGGATTGTCCGCCGGAGAGGCTGGTCACGGGCGTATCGAGGGTGAAAGGTTCGCCGGCCAGGCCGTTGGCCCAATTCCAGATGCGCTGGATTTTTTCTTCCGGTTCGCTCGCCTGGCGCGACTCGGCGTGCAGCGCCAGGAATTCTTCGACGGTCAGATCCATGACAAAATTCATGTTCTGTGACAGCTGAGCCACGAGTTTGAATTCCGATGAAAAACGCCATTTGTCATCGGGCACTTGCCCGTTGATCGTCACGTGGCGGCCGGTGGGTGTATCGCCGCGGGCGACCCACTCGATGTCAGCCAGCAGGCGGCTTTTCCCGCTGCCAGTGGGACCGACGATACAGATCACGTCGCCGACCCGCGCGGTCAGTTCGCGCACGGGCTCGTCGCTGCCGTCCTTGGCCCGGCCACCGGTGATTGTGATCTCGGTCACCTTCTCCTCGCTGGCGCCGAGGAAGTCTTCCATCATGCCCACGAATCCGTCCAGGGCGGCCAGTTGCTCGCAGTCCAGGATCGCCTTCAGGGAAGCTTCGGGCCGGTCGGCGATCTCAGCGTGGCCGTTGTCACTCAGGTGCTGCTCAGCAAATGGCCAACGAGCCAGCAATTCGCCCACATTTAATGTCTCCAGTTCCCGGCTCATGTGCTGCTCCCCAAATCGGTCGGACCGCCGTCGGTTTTGATGCCCGTGGGCATTTCCAGATCCATCTTGCGCACATTGCCCATCTGGAAATCCGACCCGATGCGGGTCTCTCCCAGGCAATAGGAACACAGGGCGGCGGGCATGCTGAAGCGCAACCGCTTGCCCTCCACGGTTTCGGTTTTTTCGATCTCGGACCACAGTGTGCTCAGTTCAAAACTGCCCTGGCCCGTGATACCGTTGACATGCAGGATGCGCGCCTTGCTATTGACCATATGCACCCGGGCCGCGAATACCTCGCGCTCGGCCTGGCTGACGATGTCACCCTTGGTGATGATGACAATGTCGGCGGCCTTGAGCATGGGCCCAATCTTTTTGGGCGTATTGATACCGCTCAGGTTGTCGATCACGCACACCGCGAGGATCTCGCGAATGTGGGGCGAACAACGATTGCACAAACCCGCGCTTTCGCTCACCAGCACATTCAGGTTCTCCATCTTGCCCCACTGCACGCACTCTTCGACGTTGCTGACGAAATAGTGGTCCGGGCATAAGGCGCCGGCCAGGCCCTTGCGCACCTTGATGCCGTTTTTGCGGTACAGTTCGTCATCGTCAGTGAAGAGGCAATCGAACTTGACGACGCCGACCTCCTGACCCGCCTTCTGCAAATGTTCCAGCGTCTTGATAATCACCGCAGTCTTGCCCGAACTGGGCGGCCCGCTGACTGTTACGAAACGCATATTATTCGCCTGCCTTCAGGAAGATTTCGTTGACCCGCGGAATGAGTTCGCCCAGATCATTGTCCCGCATGAAGTCCCAACCCAGCCACATCAGCGGGGCCTCATCGGGCACTTTGTTTTCCACCTCGGGATGGCAACTGGGGAATAGCCCGCGGTGCGAAAGAATCTCTCCCACCTCTTTGCTGGCGAAGAAGTCGGCGATGCGTTGCGCTTCAACCGGTGCGTCTTTTTTCAGCAGCATGAAAATTGGACTGACCACGGCGCCATCGCTGGGCCAGACGATTTCGGCGTTGGGATTGAACTGAGCCATCTTGCTGAAGAAGTATGGGATGACCGAGATCATCGGGCCCTTGCCGCCCTTGGGGGCGAAGCGTCCGGCGGCCTGGCTGGGGTGCATGCCCTCCAGTAGGTTCCGGCCAATGGCCTCGACACTGGCGTCGCCAAACTCTTTCCATATTGTCAGCAGAATACCGTTAAAAAGATCAAAGTCGCCCACCGGCATGCTGACCTTGCCCTTGAAGCGCGGCCCCAGGATTTCAGCCCAGGTGCGCGGCACATCTTCGCCTTCTTCAAGCTGGGTCTTGTCGACCAGGAAGACAGCGGGCACGACACCCAACATGGCGTAGTGGCCATCCGGGTCTTTCAATCCGTAAGGTGTCATGAGTTCATTGTGAGTGTCCCAACTGCGATCGGTGAATACACCCTTGTTTTTGAAACGCGCCATGTTGCGCTTGTCGAAGAACGCTTCGAATCCGGCGGAGAGAAAAATGTCCGGCAGGTCGGCTTCGGTTTCGATCTTGGCCAGGCCGGCGTCCAGGATGTCGGCGCCCACCGAGGCTGCGGCCAGCTTCACGCCGATGGTCTTGCCGGTCTCAGCGGTGATCTCCTGGTTGAGGCTGTCAAAAGCCTCGAGCAACGGGATGCGCACCGGGCAAGGCAGCAATCCCGCGACCCGGATGTCGCCACGGCTGGGGAAGATTTCGTTCTCATCTTCGGCCACGTTCAGGGTCACATCCTGGTGTTCGTTGTGTTCCGCGACGGCATTGCTCAGCAACTTGGTGAAGGCAGTCAGGTCTTTACCCTTCATCTTCACAGCCTGGTCCAAGGTCACCATTTTGCCCTGAGCGGTGCGCTTGCTCTCGTCTCCCACGTGCTCGTAGCCGTTGGTGACAAACACATCGATGGTTTCGGGGTGTTTCTCCGTGATGTCGAAGAGGGTCATTTCGGGGGTGATGGTGGCATTGGACATCGGAGTTTTCTCCCGGAAAGAGCACTGGCGCGAGCGAGTGCGTAGTAATTGGATCGTTTTGTCCAATTTAAGTCATTTTGCGACGCTGGCAAGAGAGAAATGCGGTGAAAATAGCTATTTAAAATGCCTCGCCCAGGGACAGGAAAAACCCCGAATCCCCATTGCCGAAGCCGAAGTCCACCCGCAGGTTCACTCTTTCCTTCTGGTCCAACATATAGCGGAACCCGAAGCCTGCCGACCACAATTCAGCCGCAAGAGTGAGATTGCGCGGTGAAGGTGCCACATCTCCCACGCCAGCAAAAGCCACGGCGCCAAGGTGCCCCCACAATCCGGCGCGCCGCAGTTCCAGCCGAGACAAGGCGCGGGTATCGTCAACATAGAGGCCACCGCGATAACCACGCAAACCGTTGTCGCCGCCGAGCCGGGGCAGGATGAAAAACGGCGCGTCGCCCTCCAAGTGGGTTGCCAGGAGTTGGCCAGCCAGGACGGTCTTGTCCCCCACTTGCCAATACTGACGCAAGTCCAAGGTGTACTCTTGGTAGGTGTAGGCACTGCCCAGATCGCGTCCGGCAAAGCGGGCTGTCGCCTGCCACCACAGGCCACGATCCGGCGCCCAGGTGTTGTTTCGGCTGTCCAACGAAACCGTGGGGCCCAGCCCCGACAACCAGGCATCCTCGGTACCAGAGACGGCTCCGGAGGCCAGCACACCATTGGGGTCCACCTCGGAAAGGCTGTGGTTTTCCCCATGATAACTGACGCCCAGGCGCCAGTTGCGCCACACCTTGCGGTTCAGGTCGAGTTCCAAACCAAGACCTTTATTGGTGTAGGTCTCTTCGTTATCCAGGCTCACTTCTCGGCCCATGCCATAGAACGTGTCGGGAAAATTCAGGAAAAAGGGAACCGCGCTCAAGGCATTGCGGTCCTGATCCCAGTTCAACCCGGCGCCCAAAAAGACCATGAGTTGGTTCTTCGCCGTATAGACGACCGTGGGACTGAATACCGAAGGGCGCGCGTTGGGCAGCTCAGGCTCCAGGTAAAAGAAGCGCAGCGCCAGGCCGCCAAATAGCAGGCCCGTATCCGGGGTGTAGCCGAGCACCGGTAAGACAACCGTGGTGGAAACATTCGCCGCCGTATCAGCCGCTGCCGGCGCCATCTCTGAGTCGGATTTTTTTTCAACAGCAGTGGGGCCCTCAGCCCGGGCAGTGGTCGACAGTATTGAGAGCAACCCCACGACCAGGAGCAGTTTGGCAAACATTGATTCGGTTCCTTTGGTAAAGCGCCAACTGGCCTCTAATCCCTGCAAAGTCCTCCTTGGCGCCGCCCCTGTCCAATCAAAATTGAGGGTTGTCAGGAAGATCTTCCAACCTGGGCCCAACATTGACTATTTTGTTGCCCAGTGCTTCACTTCAAAAAACTCAACACCACACTCCAGCCAACGGAAAGTACTCACCCATGAAATTGTCCCGCCTGATGCTCTCCACCCACCAGGGCCTGGGTCTGTTGATCGGTATCCAGGTGTTTTTGTGGATCAGCGGTGGGTTTGTGATGAGCGTGCTGCCCCTGGAAAAGGTGCGCGGCGAAGACTGGATCACCGAACCGGTAGCTGCTTCAATGCCGACCGGCCAGTCCTTGCGGGCGCCCGATGTGGTCGCCGTTGACTTGGGCCTGGCAGACTTTGACGGGGCCGAATTGCGCCTGTGGCTGGACCAACCCGTTTACCAACTCAGCGCTGCCGGTGAAGACCATCTGGCCGATGCGGTGACGGGTCAGAAACTTTCGCCCTTGACGGCGGGCAACGCTCGCGAGGTTGCCCAACGCGACTACGCCGGGCCCGGCACCGTGGCCGAAGTCGCGCTGTTGGAAGAAGGCCTGCTGGAAATCCGCGGCCGCGATTTGCCTCTGTGGCGAGTCGGCTTTGACGATTCCCGGCACACCACCATCTATGTGTCACCCCAAACCGGCGAGGTAGTTGGACGCCGCAATACCATCTGGCGGGTGTATGATTTTTTCTGGATGCTGCACATCATGGACTACAGCGCCCGGGACAATTTCAACAATCCATTGCTGGTGACTTGTGCCGTGGTCGCGTGGTTCCTGGCGACCAGCGGCATCTGGCTGGTTGTGATCTGGCTCAAGCGCAAATCAAGGCGGAAGAAAACGGCATGATCCGCGCAGTTTTCCTTTTGGTTTTGTTGATGATTGTTCCGGGCAGAACAACCGCAGCACCGGTGCGCGTGATGGTGGCGGCCAACTTTCGGGAATGCCTGCAGGTATTGGCCGAACAGTACACCGAGCGCACCGGCACCGAGTTCAAGATCAGCCACGGCGGGACCGGACAGCTGTACGCGCAGATCAACGCCGGCGCGCCGTGCGATTTGTTTTTTGCCGCTGATAGCGCGCGGCCTCAACGGTTGGTTGCCGATGGCTGGGCCACCGAACAGGATTGCTCCACCTACGCAATCGGCCGATTGGTCTTGTGCGGCCTGAAACCATACCCGAACCCGGACGGCAACATGGACGTGGAACAGATCCTCCAATACGTAATGCGCCAGGAAACGGGCCGCTTGGCCATCGCCAATCCTGACTTGGCTCCCTACGGCCGGGCCGCCATTCAGGTGCTTCAAAGAACGGGGCAAAATGAGGCGTGGCAAGATCGCCTGGTGCGCGGTCAGAACGTGGCTCAGACCTGGCAGTTCTTACACACTGGCGCCGCACCTTTGGGGTTCGTGGCGCACTCTCAGGTCATGGCTGCTCAACTTTCTGGCCAGGATATAAAAATGGGAACCGCAATTGTGGTCCCGCTTGAACTCCATGACCCCGTCGTGCAACAAGTCGTGGTGGCGCGCAATGCCCAACCCGGAGCTCGTGAATTTTTGGCTTTTTTGTTCAGCGCCGAAGGCCACGCCGTTTTGCGAAAATTCGGCTACGGGATGCCCACACCATGACGCTCGATGCCCAAGATCTGACCGCCCTCTGGCTCACCCTCAAACTGGCCCTCGTCAGCACCTTGGTTTTGCTCGTGATTGGCACGCCCCTGGGCTGGTGGTTGGCCACGACCCGTCGGCGCATGCGGCCGCTTGTCGACGCAATGGTTTCGCTGCCGCTGGTTTTACCGCCGACCGTGCTCGGATTTTATCTGCTCTTGCTGCTCGGCCCCCGTGGCCCCATCGGCCAACTCATGACCACCCTGGGCGGCCAGCCACTGGCCTTCACTTTTGCGGGTCTGGTCATCGGCTCGGTGGTCTATTCGCTACCCTTTGTAGTGCAGCCCATCCGCGATGGTTTTCTATCGGTGGGCCCTGGCCCCATGGAAGCGGCCGCCACTTTGGGCGCCGGCCCGCGCGACCGTTTTTTCAAAGTTGCGTTGCCTCTGGCCCGACGCGGATTCCTGACCGCAGCTACTCTTGGTTTTGCCCACACCTTGGGTGAATTTGGCGTGGTGTTGATGATCGGCGGCAACATTCCCGGCGAAACCCGTGTGCTTTCCATCGCCATCTACGACCACGTGGAAACCTTGGCTTACGGCCAGGCCCATCTCATGTCAGCAGGTCTTCTATTGCTCTCGTTCGGATTACTGTTGGTTGTGCACCTGGTCAACCGGCGGTACTCGGGGGTGCGGACATGAGCCTGAAATTGCAGGGTGAGTTGCAGCGCCCGGGAACCGATGGGTTTCATTTGGAATTTGACCTGGATTTGCCAGCGACTGGAATCACCGCCATTTGTGGCCCTTCCGGCTGCGGCAAAACAACGCTGTTGCGATGTGTGGCCGGCCTTGAGCCCACTTTTGCCGGCACGGTGCGCGTTGGCCCCTGTGTTTGGCAGGACCAACAAACCCATCGGCCTCTGCACAAACGGGCACTGGGGTATGTCTTCCAAAACGGCGAGCTGTTTCCGCATCTCGATGTTGCCGGCAATCTGCGATTCGCCTGGGACCGCACACCTGACTCTTCACGCCGCGTGCCCTGGGATGAAGTGATCGACCTGTTGCGTTTGGCGGACTTGATGAACCGGGATGTCGCCCAACTCAGTGGTGGCGAGCGCCAACGAGTCGCCCTCGGTCGAGCCCTGCTCAAAAGCCCAGACTTGCTGGTCCTCGATGAGCCGCTCACGGCATTGGATCGCGAGACCCGACGCGGCATCTACCCGTTGTTGGAACGCATGCGGGATCAGTTGGCCATCCCCATGCTCTACGTGACCCACATGGTCGACGAGGCCGCGCGCCTGGCCGACCGTCTGGTATTGATGGACAAAGGCCGGGTGACCAACCAAGGGCCTTTGGTGGAGATGCTCACCTCACCTACGCCCGGGCTGGCCCATGGCGAAGATGCCGGCGCTGTCGTTTCCGCAATCGTGGGCGCCCTGGACGACACCTACCATCTGGCGCGACTGGATTTTCCCGGCGGGAATTTGCAAGTCAGCGACCGCGGCCTGGCCCTGGGCGCAACGGCGCGGGCCCGCATCCAGGCCCGGGATGTGAGCTTGGCCTTGGCCCCTTCAACGGGCACCAGCATCCTGAATATTCTGCCCGCCGAGGTGATCGATCTTCTGCCGGATGACCGTGCCCGGGTGCTCGTGCGCCTTCGGATTGGCCAGACCGTCCTGCTCGCTTCGGTCACCCGGCGTTCGGCGCAAACATTGGATTTGGCCCCAGGCTGCAAAATCTGGGCTCAGATCAAAAGTGTGGCCATTTTATAGCGATCTCCCACTTTGCCCATGTGTTTTCAGTATCTTCCAATCACCAGCAACACAATATGTTGCGAAAATGTTATAATTTAATAGTTCATTTTCAAAGCCCGATAAGTTAAAATTGCTCACGTTCTATCACCTAGCCGGTTCGCATCATCTGGCCCGCATCATCTGGAGCAACACCCATGTCCGTTCAATCCAGCCGTCACCTCTTCACAATTGTTTTCCTGCTGGTCTTGTTGACTGTCGCGGCGACCGGCGCTGTGGCCCAATGGAACCACGACCCCGCGGTCAATACCCATCTGATCGGCGACCTCGACAATTACATTTCCTACGCCAAGGTGACGGCGGTTTCCGACGGATCCGGTGGCGCGATCATCCTCGGCTCCTCGGACGGCGACCTCGTCAGTCAGCGGATTGACGCCGATGGCAATCGCCTGTGGGGCGACTATGGGCGAGGGATAGTCTATTCGGGCGATTGGACCGGGGACCCCAGGATCGTTGGCGACGGAGCAGGCGGCTTTTTCATGACGTGGCTCAAGCCTCTGGCCTCCAGCACCCTGGTGTACGCACAGCACTACAACAGCAGCGGCTACCGGACCTGGGGCGCCAACGGCGTGCAAGTGCAGGAGTGGGTCTTGACCGGAACCATCCAGGCCGAACCCCAACTGGTCCTGAATCAGACAGGGGGCATCATCGTTGGTTGGATCCACAATCCCGGCTCCAACGCCCTGGTCGCCTCCCAGAACCTCGATTCCGCCGGCAACCGCACCTGGTCCGGCGGCACGGTGTCCACCGACCTTGGTCAGAAGGCTTCCCTGGTGATGGAAGAATCCATCGTCGTGGGCGCGGCCTTTTTCGCCTGGCAGGAATGGGTCGACAACAGCAACTGGGACCTCAGGATCCAGAAAATGTCGCCCACCGGCGTTCAGCTCTGGAACACAACAGTGTACCGCGGTCTGGCGACTCGATTCGGTGATCAGATCAATCCTCAGCTGGCCCACACCGCTCAGGACGACGTGGTTGGCGTCTGGACCGACCTTTCCTCTGGCACGCCGCGCATCTACTATCAACGGAAATGGTCGACGGGCAACAATGGCTTCAGCAATGGCTATGGCGCCGATTGGCGAGGATTCTATGATCGACAGGAAGATCCGGAAATTTCCCGCAACGCCCTGGGCGAGGTGTACCTGACCTGCAAGGATCAAACGCCAAACGGTGGCGGGCGCCTCGCCATGCAATATTTTCCGAACGGCGAATATTATGAGTGGGGCCCCTACGGCAAGACCCTGCACGAAGACCCGCGCCTGAATGTGGGCGAGACCGCGCTGCTGGCTGACGACAACGGCGGATGTTTTGCCATCTGGGAGAATAACGAACACAGCAACTCGTTCTCCGCCCATCATCTCAACAATGTGGGTGAAGAAACCTGGACTGACGATCGCGGCGCTTTTGCCCTATCGGATCTCAGCTACCTGGCCGAATTCTTCTTGCTGCCCAATGCTCAAGGTGGTCTGGTGGCGGTCTGGGAAGGCGAATCCCCGGCGTCGACTACGGCCATGCCGACAGCCCAGATGATTGACCACAACGGCTTCATGGCCAACAATACTTTTCCCGTTCTGGCTTCGGTTGACCGGCCCAACGATCAGGGTGGCGAAGTGACTCTCAGTTGGTCCCCCAGCCCTCTGGACACCGATGCCAGCCAAGCCATCGCTTCGTACTCCGTCTGGATCCGGCAACCGGCCAAATCCGCGGCCACTGGCCTGTCAAACGCACCGGCGGTACCGGAACTGAAAAACGCGGACTTGGCAACATTGCTGAAAATGCCGGAAGCCCAACTGGTTCGGGTCAAATCCGCCGGCTGGACGTTCGCCTCCCAGGTGCCGGCCATGTTCCGCACCGAATACGCGGCCCTTTGCCCCACCTACGGCGACTCGACCCAAAGCGGAATCGCCTACACCGACTTCATGGTGGTGGCTCATCATCAGGACAGCGGTGTTTTCTGGGAATCCAGCAATGTGTTGAGCGGGTATTCGGTCGACAATCTGGCACCGGGAGCGCCGCTGAACCTGGCCGGAGCCAACAACGCCGGTGCGGTGGATCTGAGTTGGACTGCCAGCGGTGTCCAGGACGCCGACTTGGCTCAGTACCGCATTTACCGCGGCACCGAGAGCGCCTTCATCCTGAACGCCGGCAGTTTGCTGGCCACCAGTGAGACGACTGCTTATCAGGATGATACGTCTTCGGGAACGGTCTACTACCGCGTCACCGCCGTCGATGCCCACGGCAACGAAGGTGCGGCCAGCGCTGAGGTCGAATTGGTGTTGGCGGTCTCGGCTGTTGGCGATACGCCCACTGCCTTTGCTCATCGCGGCAACTACCCCAACCCGTTCAACCCGATGACCAACATCGCCTTTGATTTGCCCCACTCCGCCCAGGTGCGGGTCACGATCTACGATGCCAGCGGGCGTTTGGTCAACAGCGTGCTCAACGAAAGTATGGGCGCCGGCCCGCAACAGGTGCGCTGGAATGGCCAGGATGCCGCAGGCCAGGCCGTCTCCAGTGGTGTGTATTTCTCACGCGTTGAAGCTGGGGAATACCGCGCCACCCGCAGCATGACGCTGGTCCGATAGCTTCTCCGGAAGTATCTGGCGAGCGCTTTTCGGCGCCCGGTGATCTCCGTGGATCATCGGGCGCCACAAATCCCCCTGTTCGCTCGCAAATTTCCCCTGTTCCTGCTATATTAGCGCCGCTTTTACGGATATCCCCCATTTTCTGCCTCGGAGGTCGAACCTTGCGTATGCGCTCCGCTCTTTTCCTGTGCTTGTTGGTTCTGGTAACCGGCACAGCCATCGCTGAAGATTCCGCGCCCCATCCCTTTTCCGTGCTCGACATGCTGGACATGAGCCGGCTCAGCGACCCTCAGGTTTCCCCGGACGGGAAATGGGTTGCCTACAACGTCGGCACCCAGGATCTGGAAGCGAACCGTTCGCGCACCGACCTCTGGCTCAGCAGTGTCGACGGCAAGGTGACCAAGCAGTTGACCAGCGATCCGGCCGCGGATTACAACCCACGCTGGTGCCAGAACGGCACGCTGTTTTTCCTGAGCACCCGTGGCGGCAGTTCGCAGATCTGGAATATCGACCCGAAGGGTGGCGAGGCCCGGCAGATCACCGACCTGGACCTGGACGTCGGCAACCTCGAAGTGGTGCCGGCCCTGCGCGGCTTTTTGTTCTCGCTGGAAGTGTATCCCGGCCAGACCATCGCCGAGACCGTGGCCACCGATGAAGCCAAGGCCGCCGAAAAATCCACAGGCATGGTTTACGACGAGCTCATGTTCCGCCACTGGGACACCTGGGAAGGCGGCAAGCGCAGCCC
>JADGEP010000091.1:0-5712 GCA_016744275.1 Candidatus Krumholzibacteriia bacterium
GGCCAACGTGGTTCGATGGGAGATGCGCACCCGCACCTTCCTCCGCACCAGTGAGTTCCTCTGGCAGGAGGGGCACACCGCCCACGCCACGTCAGAAGAGGCCGTCCAGCGCACCGAACAGATGCTGGAGATCTACGCCCGCTTTGCAGAAGAGTACCTTGCCATGCCTGTGATCAAGGGACGCAAATCGGATTCAGAACGATTCCCCGGCGCCGTGGACACCCTCTGCATCGAGGCGATGATGCAGGACCGCAAGGCCCTGCAGGCGGCCACGAGCCATGACCTGGGTCAGAATTTTTCCAAGGCCTTTGACGTGAAATTCCAGGATGCAGAGGGCAAGGTTGAGCATGTGTGGGCCACCAGTTGGGGCATGAGCACTCGTATCGTGGGCGCCTTGATCATGACTCACAGTGATGACGACGGGTTGGTCTTACCGCCCCGCATCGCCGGCACCAAGGCGGTCATCGTACCGATCTGGCGCAACGATGAAGAGATGGCTCAGGTGCTGCCCGCCGCCGAAAAACTGGCGGCCGAATTGCGGCCGATCATTGGTGTGGTGCACGTGGACAAGCGCGATAATGTGCGTCCGGGTTGGAAGTACGGCGAATGGGAGCGCAAAGGGGTGCCGCTGCGGTTGGAAATAGGCCCGCGTGATCTGGCCGACGAGAAGGTCATGATGGCCGCCCGCCACGACCGCGCCAAGAATGCCGTTGCATTCGCGGATGTGGCCACCGCGGTGCCTGCCGAGCTGGAACGCATCCAGCAGGATCTTTACCAGCGTGCGCTGGATCGCCGCACCGAGGCCACCTGCAATGTCGACAGCTGGGACGACTTCCTGAAACTGTTCCGCGGCGAAGGCGGCTTTGCCCACGCCCATTGGTGCGGCGAAGGCGATTGCGAAAAGACGATCCAGGAGAAGACCAAGGTCACGATCCGGAACATTCCCTTTCAGCGGGATGAAACGCCGGGCGAGTGTGTGCATTGCGGCAAGGCGAGCCTGGGGAGGGTCTTGTTCTCGCAGTCCTACTAGAGAACTGCACTTGGCTCGGAGGCCAGTGATCCGGTCGCGGAAACTTCGCTGAGCAACTCGTCCAGTTTGGTGGGGTTGATCGGTTTGGAAACGTAGCGGTCTATGCCCGCTGCCAGGCATTTTTGCTGGACCCCGTCGCAGACATCGGCCGTGAGTGCAACGATTGGCACTCGCGGCCGTTTTTTGTCGCGCGGTTCGATTTGCCGGATGACTTCGGTGGCTTCCAGGCCGCCCATGACAGGCATTTGGAGATCGAGCAGTAGAATGTCGAAGGCGTCTTTACGGAAGGCGTCAATGGCTTCCTGTCCGTTTTCGACAATCAAAACTTCATGACCCGCCCGTTCGACAAACCGTTGGATGACGATCTGATTGACCCGATTGTCTTCGGCCGCGAGAATGCGCAATACTTTCTGCGCCGCTGCGGTGTCGTCGCGCTGAGTCTGACGGATGGGTTCTTCGACGACCAATGCTTGGGCAACGACAAAGGGCGCGGTGAAATGGAATTCGCTGCCCTGGCCGAGGGCGCTTTCGACACTGAGAGTGCCGCCCATCATGTCGACCAACTGGCTGGAAATCGAGAGGCCCAGGCCGGTGCCCCCGAACTTGCGGGTGGTGGTATTGTCGGCCTGCGAAAAAGCGTTAAAAATCACTTTTTGCTGTTCCGGGGAAACACCCGTGCCGGTATCGCTGACAGCGAAGCGCAAGGCCATGCCCCGGGCGGTTTCACCGGCGGTCGAAATCTTCAGGACAACCTGGCCTTCGGCGGTAAACTTGATGGCGTTGCCAATCAGATTGGTCAGCACCTGCCGAATGCGCAACGGGTCAATCATGATGCGCTGCGGCACGTCGTCGTGGATTTCGCTGAACAGGTCCAGGGACTTGTTCTCCGCCTGAAACCCGAGAATCCGGATGATTTCAGCGATCAGTGGCCTGATTTCCACGGCCAACAATTCCAGATCCAGGCGGCCGGCATCAATCTTCGAAAAGTCGAGAATGTCGTTGATCAGATCCAGCAGTGAAGCCGCCGCATTGGTGGCGGTGGTGACGTAGAGTTGTTGGTCCTGATCCAGCGACGTGTCTTCGATCAGGTGCATCATGCCGATGAACCCATTCATCGGGGTGCGGATTTCATGGCTCATGTTGGCAAGAAATTCACCGCGGGTGCGGTTGGCCACCACGGCGTCTTCTTTGGCCTGGGTCAATTCGATGGTGCGCTCGGTAATGAGGCTTTCCAATTCCCGGGCCTGGGCGTTCAGCCAACTCACGCGCCAGCGATAGACGCCACGTCCGATGAGGAATGCCGCCAAGGCGGCGACGATTTTAAACCACAAGGTTTCATAGTACCGGCGGGGCATGCGGAAACCGAATTGGGCGGGCTCGCCGGTGAATTGGCCGCTTTCGGAACTGGCTTGCACCTCGAAGGTGTAGTCGCCCGAGGCGATGTTCGTGTAGTACGCGTCGCGGCGGGATCCGGCCTGGACCCACTCGCGGTCGTATCCGATCAGTCGGTAGCGGTAGATGGTTTGTTTGGGCGACAAAAAGTTGGGCGCCGCGAAGTGAAATTCCATGTCGCCGCCACCGGCGCTGGCGACATGGGCAGCTTCGGGCCGGGCGTGCTTGCCCTTGATGGCGATCGATTCGATGATCACCGGCGGAGCCGTTTCATTGGGCACCGCGACCGTTGGGTCGATGGAAGCGACGCCATCGATGGTTGAATACCACAGGCGCCCCTGGGCCGAGCGGAACCCTGCGGGTGTCCAGCCGCCATTGCATTCACGCGATTTCATGCCCTCTGAGCGTCCGAAGCGCCGGTAGGGAATCTTGTCGAGCCGTCCCGCTTCGTAGTCGTCGATGTCGGCCAATGAGATATTGAATACGCCGCGGTTGCATGAAATCCAAAGACGCTTGTTCGCGTCCTCCAGAATCTGGAAAGCCAAGCGGTCGTACAGCCCGTCCTGAACGCTGAAGGATTTGAATACTCCGTCTCTGAGCCGCACCAGGCCATCGCCCGTGGTGCCAAACCAAATTGAACCGGCCGAGTCGCGGAACATCGTCAACACTGTCGATTGGGGCGCTTTGTCGGGACCGGGTTGTTGAGCACCGGTTTCGATGTCGATCAGGACGGGCCCATTGCTGCTGCCGACCCACAGGGTACCGTCCGGGTTTTCGATGAACCCACCCTTGAAGGTGTTGCTGGGAAGGCCGTCCCTGGTGGAGAGCGCTGCCAGTGCGCCGTCCGCAAAATAGAGCAGCCCGGTATTGACCGTCGCCACCCAGATGGTGCCCCGACGGTCTTCGTGGATGGCGCGGCTTTCCATGGGCAAATCGATGACCAGGGTATAGCTGTTGTTTGCTGTCGTGGGGTCGACCAGACAGACACCTTTGTCGGTGCCCACCAACAGAGTGCCGTCTTTTCTGGGGTGCAAAGCACCAATGACATTGCCGGGCAGGCCATCGTCAGTAGTCAGCAGGGAGACCTCACCGTCCCGAATTCGATTCAAGCCGTAGTTGTTCGAGCCCAGCCAGATGCTGCCATCGGGCGTGCCACAGACCGCGCGCACGTTGGGATGGGAGAGGCCTTCGGCCGTGGAATAGGTGACGATCGAGCCGCTGCGGATGCGGTGCAGGCCGAAGGCAAAAGTGCCGGCCCAAAGGCTGCCATCGCGATCGATATACAGGCTGCGGATGGTGCTGTTGTCGAGGCGACTGCCGTTGCGCAACAGGGAAACCTGATCGTTGTGCCAGCGGCCAACTCCTTCGCCGTCGGTGCCAAACCAAAGGCTTCCGTCGGGCCCTCCGACGAGGTTGGTAACCGAGCCAGGCAGGCCGTCGGCGGCCCCGATGACAGGCTCAAAGGTGTCGCCCTGAAGCTGCCCGATAGTTGCCGAATTGGCCAACCAGACGCGTCCATCGGGCCCTACTGAAACGGTGGTCAATGGTTGATCAACCAATTCCGGTGCCAGGCCAAAAGAGGTCAGTATTGAACCGTCGATCAAATAGGCGGCCCTTGCGGTGGCGACCCAGAGTTTTCCGGATGGGTCCGCCTCGATCCCGGTGATGATCGCCTGGGGCGGCAATTCAAAACCCGTGGGGACACAGAGCCCATCTCGTGTGCGGACCAGCTGACTGTTGCTATTGAGCCACACGTCGCCATCACTGGTGATGGCCAAGTCGAGGATGCGGGTTTCGGGCACACCGGATTCAATGCCGAAGAATTGGAATTCTCCATGGCGATGGCGAACCAGACCATTCCAGGTGCCCAGCCAGAGGTCACCATTGGGAGCGGTGACCATGGCGTCGATCATCTGCTTCTCCAGGGGCGGGCTGCTGCTCTGGTCGTAGATGTGAAACTCCAGGCCGTCGAAGCGCAACAACCCTTCCTGGGTGCCCGCCCAAAGGTAGCCGTCGGGAGTTTGGGTTACGGCGGACACCAAGTCCTGGGGCAGGCCATCTCGGGACGACCAATTGTCGTGTATGTATTGGCTGAGGGCCCGTTGGGGCTCTTGGGTGAAACTGGTCGAATTCTGGAGTGAGGCCGGGGCAATCGTGGGCCACAGAAGAATCGAGGCGAGTAGGCAGAAAGCGGCCCAACTTGGGAGATGAGTGACTTTTAGGCGAGGGCCGCGATGCATTTTTCGCACAACCTTTACTGGCATGCACAGGGATTACGTATGTATTGGTGATCGGGCGCTCAGGCCAGGTTATTAGATATATTTTTTCAATTGGGCCCGGGTTTTGACGTGGGCGCACATTTTTGCTCCCAAAACCGCATTTTCACGGGAATGGCGGGATTTCAGGGCTTAGCGCACTTTCGCCCGGGGCCATCAGCTATTATCATTTGGCCAACGAAACCTGTGCAGGTCCAGAGCCCACCAGCGGCCCTGGGGCCTGATTGAGCGCGGTCATATAAGAAGGAGACGCAGTCATGGACACTCCCTGGGGCAACACGGAAAGCCAGGAACAGTATCGCCACAAGGTCGGACTGGCCGAAATGCTCAAGGGCGGCGTCATCATGGACGTCACCAACGACGAGCAAGCAAAGATTGCCGAAGAGGCTGGCGCGGTGGCTGTCATGGCCCTCGAACGCATCCCTTCGGACATCCGGAAAATGGGCGGCATTGCCCGCATGTCCGGCCCGGGCATGATCCAGGCCATCAAGGACGCTGTCTCGATTCCGGTCATGGCCAAGGTCCGCATCGGCCACTTTGCCGAGGCCCAGATTCTGCAAGCCCTCGGTGTCGATTTCATTGACGAGTCTGAAGTGTTGACGCCGGCGGACAACAAGAACCACGTCCACAAGCACGACTTCAAGGTGCCCTTCGTTTGTGGTTGCCGCAATCTGGGCGAGGCCCTGCGCCGCATCGGTGAAGGCGCGGCCATGATGCGCACCAAGGGCGAAGCCGGCAGCGGCGACATCGTCGAAGCGGTCACGCATATGCGCGAACTGAACGAAGGCATCCGCCGCTTGCAGGGCATGCGCATGGACGAGCTGATGGCTGAGGCGAAAAACCTGGGCGCCCCGTATCACTTGGTATTGCAGACAGCCGAGCTGGGCAAGCTGCCGGTGCCCAACTTTGCCGCCGGTGGCATCGCCACCCCGGCCGACGCCGCTTTGATGATGCAACTGGGTGCCGAGACCGTTTTTGTCGGCAGTGGCATCTTTGCCAGCGATGACCCTGCGC
>JADGEP010000091.1:5722-11102 GCA_016744275.1 Candidatus Krumholzibacteriia bacterium
ACCCTGCGCCGCGGGCCAAAGCCATCGTTGATGCAGTGACCTACCACGACGATCCGGCCAAACTGGTGGAAGTTTCGATGACTCTGGGCGAGGCCATGAAGGGCCGCGCGGTCAACGAAATGGAAGACAGCGAAAAAATGGCCGGACGCGGTTGGTAGCCATGGCTCAGAAGCCCGTCGGCCTGCTCACCCTGCAAGGGGATTACGAGAAGCACCGGCGGGCCTTCGCTGCCCTGGGGCGCGAGACCTTTGGCGTGCGCCGAGCCACCGAGTTGGATCAGGTCAGCTGCCTGGTGATTCCCGGTGGCGAGTCGACCACCCTGACGCGCCTCGTTGACCGGGTGCAGTTGCGAGAACCCCTGCAGGATTTTGCCGCCACGCACCCCGTCATGGGCACTTGTGCGGGTTTGATCATGATGGCGACCGCCACTGCCGACGAAGCCCATGCCGACTACGGTGTGGAACCATTGGGCATGCTGGATTGTACGGTCTTGCGCAATGGTTATGGCCGCCAGATTGATTCTTTCACCGCGCCGGTGGGCATCGACGTGCTGGACGGCAGCGAGATAGGATTTCCGGCAGTTTTTATCCGAGCGCCACGTATTGTGACGGTGGGAGAAAACGTGGATGTGGTGGCCCGATACGGTGAGGAACCGGTGGCCATACGCCAGGGCAATTTGCTGGGACTGACCTTCCATCCGGAACTGACCGATGATTTGCGGATTCACCAGGCATTTTTGCGCCTGGTGGACAACGTTTGATCGCTGATTTTTCCGCATTATTCGTATCCTGAGGCGGGCCGTTTTCGTATACTGTTTCCATGTTGCAATCACGGGGCGTGATTCAAGGCGCCGCCCCGATAGCGGCGCGCCACAAAAGGAATTCATCACATGCATTTCCAGTTCTCCCACCGTTTGAAGTTCGTATGGCTGCCGCTCTTGGCACTGGCGGTTGGTTTTGGCGTCGGCTGTGGCGGCGACAGCGGTGGCGATCCCAAGCCCGAGCCCACTTGCGCCATCTCGGCGGTCAATACCGGCCTGGAAGACAGCTGGCTGACCGACGACGATGATGTGAGTATTCGTTGGACCCAAAATGGTGTGCCCAGCACCGTTGACATCGCGCTGCTCAAGGGTGGTCAGCCGGTCGCCACCATTGCCACCGGGACGGCCAACGATGGCTTCTTTTCCTGGACGCAGATTTCAACGGGCGGCCAGGACAACGGCTCCGACTTTGGTATCCGGGTGACGGGTGCGGGCGTGGCGTCGTGCAGCAGTGAAGTGAATGATCTGACGATCACCGACGTGAACGGTTGCGCCATCACCTTCACCGCGGCTCTCGATACGATGCATGCCGGCGATACTTTTGACATCACCTGGACCGGTTTTCATACCAGCGGCAGCGTGGATATCGAATTGTGGACGTCGTCCTTCGGCAATGAACTGGGTCGGCTGGTGGGAACGGTGGCTATGGGCGCGGTGGATAATGGCAGCTACAACTGGACGGTGGATTCTTTCCACAACAGTGCCGATTACGCGTTTTACCGATTCGTGATTCGGGACCCAGGGGTGCCCGATTGTGAAACTGCCAGCGACCAGTTTGCGATCATCGACGATGAGATTTGTGAAATTGGCGTATTTGGGCCACCGACGGAACCGTCATGGGACAACGGTGATCAAATGCTGATCACGTTCACGGCGTCCAACAGCAGCGGCGTGGTGAATCTGCGCCTGTACGCCGGCAATGAATGGGTGCCGGGAGGCATTATTGCCGACAACGTCAACCTGGTTGATGGCTACATGTGGACCGTGTCGGACTTCGGTTTTACAACTTCGAGCACGTCCTACAATATCAGGGCTGCCGATGCCGCTGATGGCTATTGCATCGGTGAAAGTGATCGCTTCACAATCAACCCCTGATGGGCGGTCCCTGTTTGGCTTGTCTTGATCTCACTGCCGGAAGCCGAAACTCAGCGAGGGCTGCCCAAGGGGCCCTCGCTGGCTTCTTCATGCTTTTGATTTGGGTTGCCCCCGCTGACGCCTGGGCTTGGTCCGAATTTGGCGAACCGGAAGAAAAACCGGCCCCGGTTTCTGCTGGCCCCGAAATTCAGGAACCGTTTTTTGCCTTCCTGCTCGGCATGGTTGACGCCGATTCCCTGGGCCAATGGTCCGGCGCCAACCTTCGGGCCGTAGCCGAAGAGGCCGGGCGTCCTTCGCGCTTTCCGCTGGACCAGGTGGTTTCGTTGTCCCGCAGCCGGCCCGACAGCGCGAGCGCAAGTCGGTATGTCGGTGGCCGGGTGCAGGCCAATTGGCGCATCGAACTGGTCGCCGCGCAGGACCGCCCCATGCCGTACAGCATCATGGGGTATCATCCGGGCAGCCTGCTGGTCGGCGGCGAATTGGTCTTGGCAGAGCTGGCCCCCATGGATTTGAACCTGACCTGGGGCAATGGCGAGGACCGGCAATCCGAAGCCGTGACCGAGGTGCGCATTTTTGCCCTGGAAAAGGGCCATGTCGTCTTGGATGCCGACGGTTGGTTGGACGCCCTGCTGGGCGCCGGCTTGGACGACTCGTGGACCGTGGGCTTTGTGACCTGCCGCGAACAGGGCCGACGGTTGGGTTTGGGTGTGAGCCTGGGCCGCAAGGGCCGCCAGATCTATGGAGAGTTTGATTTTGCCAATGACCAGGTCCTCACCCACGGGCGCGAGCTGGCCAGTGCGCTGAGCCGCATGAGTCGCTCGTGGTTGAACACCGAAAATGGGAACCTGCCGTCGCCTTGGTCAGACCGCTGAGTGACGCCCTTCGCAACTTTTGACGTGATGAGGTAGCATTGGTGAATCCGGAAAAAAACAGACTGCTAGTGGCCGTGGATGTCGACGGAACCTTGCTGGATACCGAGTTTGATGACGTCTTGCGACCGCGGGAAATCGCCGCCCTCAAAGCCGTGCGGGCCGCGGGCCACGTGCTGGCCCTGTGCACGGGACGCAATCTGAACTCGGCCCGCGCCCTGTTGCAGAATTCGGGCTGGTTTCCGGATGACTTGCCCATGGTTCTGCTGAACGGTGCGGTGGTCTGGGGCGATTCTCCACGTCGGAAATTGTCCTGCAACAAATTGGACAGCAAGCGGGTGCGGCGCCTGGTGGAACTCTTTCGTACCCACGAAACAGTGCCCATGGTTTATGGTACGGACGATACGGGCGGACACCTGCATCACGAAACGCGCCCTTTGAATGATGTTTTGGGGCGCTATCTGGATGCCCGACGGGGTTCCGTGGGCGCGGTCCGGGTCGTGGACGACTTGTTGGCCATCGAGTTGCCGCAGGCCCTGGAGGTCGGCACCATCGACGAAAAAGACAGGATCATGGCCCTGACGGCGGCGATCACCCGTGAGATGGGCGATGTGGTCAAGGTCATCAATACCCGCAGCACCATCGGTGGTGGGGCGTACTATTGGGCCGAGGTCTTTGACCGGGCCACCGACAAAGGTGCGGGTCTGCGTATTTTGGCAGATTTTGTGGGCATCTCCATGGATAAGGCAGTGGCCATCGGGGACAATTTCAACGATCTGGACATGTTTGCGGCGGCCCGCTGGAGTGTGGCCATGGCTGGTAGCCCGGATGAAGTCCTGAATCAGGCCGACCTGGTGACGGGAACAGCGGCAGAAGGTGGCGCCGCCCTGATTCTGGAACGCATCGCAGCCGGCCACTGGCCGACGATTGAGGAAAGGTGAGGGAACGTGAAATCCTGGTCCAATAAAGAGCAGCCGGAATCCGGCTCGCCCCAATCCCCAGCGGGCGCCGATGACGGTGGCGCGGGACGGGAACGCACGGCGGGTGATCCGGCCGCGGATGAAACCAGCCTGCGCGAGATGGGCTACGCCATGGTTGATCTGGTGGTCGACTACATGAATGGCCTCGAAGGCCGGCGGGTCTATGGCCCACTGACACCCTTGGGGCTGGACGACACCTTTGCTGAAGAGTTGCCCGAAGAAGGCGCGCCTTTTGCCGACCTGATTCAGGATTTCCGCACCCGGGTTTTTCCCAACACCATGGCCATTGGCAGCAAACGGTATTTTGGCATGATGAATCCGGCGCCCTTGCCGGTGGCGGTCGTCAGTGAAGCCCTGACGGCGGCCATGAACCAGAACACCGCCTCGTGGCGTCACTCACCAGCTGGAACCGCCATCGAAAAACGAGTGGTGCGTTGGTTGTGCGACCTGTTCGGTTTGCCGGAAACCGGTTTTGGCACCCTGACTGACGGCGGCTCGCTGGCTAATATCACTGGTTTGAAGTTGGCGGTGAACCAAGCCTTGGGGCGTGACTTGTCACAGGTCGACAACCTGGAGGGACCGGGCCTGGAAATGGCCCGCCTGACCTTCTATGTCTCAGGGCAGGCGCACTACAGTTTTGACAAGGCCGTGGATCTGTTGGGGCTGGGGCGCGGGCAATTGCGCAAGATCCCTCACGACGAGATTTACCGCATTGATCTCCAAGCCCTCGAAGAGTCGATCAAGGCCGACCTGGAAGCGGGGCTGAAGCCGGCCTGCGTGATCGGCATCGCCGGCACCACCAATACCGGCAGCATCGACAAGCTCGACCGCATGGCGGAAATTGCCAAACGCTACGGATGCTGGTTCCATGTCGACGCGGCCTATGGTGGAGCGGTGATCCTGTCGGAAATGTACCGCAGCATGTTGCGCGGCATCGACCGGGCCGATTCCATCGCCGTCGATCCCCACAAGTGGTTCTACATGCCTTTCAGTTGTGGAGGCATCCTGGTGCGCAACGGAGACTTCCTGAAGAGGTTCAGGACGGCAAGACGGCCACCGAAAGCGACGAGCGCGGCCGCCGGGTTATCCCGGATCGGCGCGGCTTTCACCAAGGCGACAAAGTGAACTTTTTCCAGTACGGCATCCAGGGCAGTCGGCGGCTCAATGCCCTCAAACTGTGGCTGGCGGTCAAATCCGTCGGTCGCCGGCAATACGCGGCCTGGGTGGAAAAGGACATCGAGTTGGCCCGGATCATGGCCGCTCGCATGCGTCGGCAGACTGATTTTCGTATTATGGGCCCCAATACCCTGGGCATCTGCAATTTTCGGTGGGAACCCCTGAGCCCAGATGGGAGTTTACGCTTTTCTGCCGACAAGAACGACCAGCTCAATGAAGATCTGCAACAAATGGTCGAAACCGACGGCGATGCCTGGTTCAGTTTCACCCGCCTCAATGGCCTGGTGGCCTTGCGGGTCAACGTGGAAAATCGGAACATGGAACAGAACGATATTGAACGCCTGGTCCGTGTGATTGGGCGAGCGGCCAATCGCATTTTGGCCCAACAGTAGACAACCGCAATTCTGGAGGACGAAGATGAAACGCATGGTGGCGATGGC
>JADGEP010000092.1 GCA_016744275.1 Candidatus Krumholzibacteriia bacterium
CTCCGTGGGTGTGGCCATTCTGGGCGCGGACACCGAGATCAAAGAGGGCGACACAGTCACCCGCACCGGCACCATTGCTTCGGTGCCTGTTGGTGAAGGTGTTGTCGGCCGCGTGCTGAATGCCGTGGGCCAGCCCATCGACGGTGAAGGCCCCGTGCCCAGCACCGAGACCCGCTCCATCGAATTGAAAGCCCCCGGCGTGACCGAGCGTCAGCCCGTGGGCCAACCGTTGATGACCGGCCTGAAGGCCGTCGACTCGATGATCCCCATTGGTCGGGGCCAGCGCGAGTTGATCATTGGCGATCGCGGTACCGGTAAAACGGCCGTCGCCATCGATACGATCATCAACCAAAAAGGCAAGAACGTGCAGTGCTTCTACGTGGCCGTTGGCCAGAAGCAGTCCACGGTTGCCGCGGTGCACAAGAAGCTCAAAGAGCACGGCGCGATGGATTTCACCACCATCATCGCCGCCAGTGCCTCCGAGCCCGCGCCCTTGCTTTTCCTGGCGCCCTACACCGGCACCACCATGGCCGAGCACTTCATGTGGAAGGGCATGGACACCCTCGTTGTTTACGATGATCTGTCCAAGCAGGCCAATGCCTACCGCCAGATGTCGCTCTTGCTGCGTCGCCCGCCGGGACGTGAAGCCTTTCCCGGCGATGTGTTCTATTTGCACAGTCGCCTGCTCGAGCGCTCGGTGAAGTTGAGCGAAGAAAACGGCGGCGGTTCGTTGACCGCCCTGCCGATCATCGAGACCCAGGCCTCTGATGTGTCGGCCTACATTCCGACCAACGTGATTTCGATCACCGATGGCCAGATTTTCCTGGAGAATGACTTGTTCTACCAGGGCATCCGGCCCGCCATCAACGTGGGTATTTCGGTATCCCGTGTGGGTGGCGCCGCGCAGACCAAGGCCATGAAGAAGGTTGCCGGTTCGCTGCGATTGGACCTGGCCCAGTACCGCGAGCTGCAGGCCTTTGCCCAGTTCGGTTCGGACCTGGACAAGTCGACCCAGCGTCAGCTGACCCGTGGCGAGCGCATGGTGGAAATTCTTAAGCAGGGCCAGTATGTGCCCATGGCCAATGAGAATCAGGTGGCGATCATTTTTGCCGCCTCCAAGGGTTTCCTCGACACCGTGCCCATCGCCGATGTGGCTCAGTGGGAAATCGATTTCCACGCCTACATGGGTGAGAACCACAGCGGCGTGATGCACGCCATCGCCGAGAGCGGCAAGCTGGACGACCAGATCGTGACCGATCTGACCGGAGCCATCGAAAGTTTCATCAAGACCCGCGGCTAGATCTCGTTGGAGATTGGTCCCGGAAATCTTGATTCAAGATCGCTGATCAGGAGGTAACCCGTGGCGGGAGCCGGGGTAAAAGTACTCAATACGCGGATTCGCTCGGTCAAGAGCACGCAGCAGATCACCAAAGCCATGAAAATGGTGGCGGCGGCCAAGCTGGCGCGTTCCCAGGGCAAGATGTTGGCCGCGCGTCCCTACTCGCAGAAGCTCACCGAGCTGATGACCGAGTTGGCGGGCAAAGCCGAGATCGCTCATCCGCTGTTTGATGTCCGTCCGGTCAAGAGCCGGTTGTATTTGGTGATCACTTCAGACAAGGGTCTGTGTGGTTCCTACAACATGAACGTGCTCAAGCTGGCGCAAAAAACCGTGGACGCTTCGATCGCCGAAGGCATCGAGACCCAGGTCTACGCCGTGGGTCGCAAGGTGGCCGAGTTTTTTGGCAAGCGCGGCTACACCGTGTTCGATAAGCACACCGACTTTGGTGGCGAAGCGAACAGCGAACGGGGCAACCTGGTGGGCAATACCGCCGTGGGCGCTTTCGTGGACGCCACCTTCGACGAAGTGCGGGTCGTGTACGCGTCGTTCATCAGCACGATGACTCAGCAACCGGTTGATCAAGCCCTGCTGCCCATCGCGCCCGACGCCATGTCCTCCGGCGAGACTGAAGAAGATGAGAAGGACAGCAACCTGGAGTACATCTGGGAACCGAGTCAGGAAGAGATGTTCGCCACTCTTCTGCCGCTGTACCTGAAGAACCGGGTCTTCATGACCCTGAGCGAAGCGTTCACCAGTGAGCACGCAGCCCGCATGACGAGCATGAGTGCCGCCACCGAGAACGCCGGCGAGATGATTGATGCCCTGACGTTGCAGCGCAACCGCGAACGCCAGGCGACGATCACTTCCGAACTTTTGGATATCGTAGGCGGAGCGAACGCTCTCTAAGACGGGACCGCGGTCCCAAAATGTGGAACAAGGAGACAAGAAAAATGGCCGAGAACTACGGCAAGATCCAACAGGTGATTGGTCCCACAGTGGATCTCGAATTCGATTCGGATCATCTGCCGAAGATCCTGAACGCGATCCGTATCACCGATGCTGACCGGAACATCGACCTCATCGTCGAAGTTGCCCAGCACATCGGAAACAATACGGTGCGTACCATTGCCATGGACTCCACCGATGGCCTCGTGCGCGGGATGAAAGGGCTGGATACCGGCTCCCCGATCATGGTGCCGGTTGGTGACCAGTGTCTGGGCCGTTTGTTCAACCTCTTGGGCAAGACTCTCGACGGCAAGGGCGACTTGCCCGAGCCCGACAAGAAATCTCCCATCCACGCCACGCCGCCCGACCTGGTCAACCAGGGCGAGGCCAACGAGCTGTTCGAAACCGGTATCAAGGTTGTCGACCTTCTCGCTCCCTACGTTAAAGGTGGCAAGATCGGCCTCTTTGGTGGTGCCGGTGTGGGCAAGACCGTGATCGTGATGGAGCTCATCCACGCCATCGCCACCCAGCACGGTGGCTACTCCGTATTCTGCGGTGTGGGCGAGCGTACTCGCGAGGGCAACGATCTCTGGCTGGAGATGACCGAGTCCGGAGTGATCGACAACACCGCCCTGGTGTTTGGTCAGATGAACGAGCCGCCCGGAGCCCGCCTGCGCGTGGCCCTGTCCGGCCTGACCATGGCTGAGCACTTCCGCGATGTGTTGAACCAGGACGTGCTGCTCTTCGTTGACAACATGTTCCGCTTCACCCAGGCCGGTTCGGAAGTGTCCGCGCTGCTGGGCCGCATGCCTTCGGCGGTGGGTTACCAGCCCACGCTGGCGACGGAAATGGGCCAGTTGCAGGAGCGCATCACCTCGACGCGCAGCGGTTCGATCACCTCGGTGCAGGCCATCTACGTGCCCGCCGATGATTTGACTGATCCGGCGCCGGCCACCGCGTTCTCGCATCTCGATGCGACCACGGTGTTGTCCCGCCAGATCGCTGAGCTGGGCATTTACCCGGCGGTGGATCCCCTGGATTCCACGAGCCGTATTCTCGAGCCCGGTGTGTTGGGACAGGATCACTACGACCTGGCCCGTGAGGTGCAGGGCATTCTGCAGCGCTACAAGGATCTGCAGGACATCATTGCCATTCTGGGTATGGACGAACTTTCGGACGAAGACAAGGTCGCCGTCGAGCGCGCCCGTAAAATCCAGAAGTTCCTCTCGCAGCCGTTCTTTGTCGCTGAGGTTTTCACCGGCATGACCGGCCGTTACGTCAAGCTGGAGGATACCATCCGCAGCTTCCGTGGCTTGGTCGACGGTGAGTACGATCACATCCCCGAGCAGTGCTTCTACATGTGCGGCGCCATCGAGGAAGTCATCGAAAACTACGAGAAGCTGCAGGCGGAGGATTAAGCCATGGCCAAGAGCTTCAAGGTCGTGATCGTCACGCCAGACAAGACAGCTTACGAGGGCGACGCCATTTCCGCGACGATCCCTGGAATGGCTGGATATATCGGTGTGTGGGCTAACCACGCACCGTTGGTCGGTGCCGTGGCGCCAGGCATGGTCGGTTTGAAAATCGATGAAGCCGGCAGCGAAAAGTATTTTTCGGTGGGCACCGGTTTTGTTGAAATCAGCGACAATGTGGTCAATCTGATGACCGATACTTGTGAAATCGGTGAGGAGATCGACGTCGTCCGGGCCGAAGAGGCTTTGGAACGCGCTCGGCAACGGCTGGTTTCCATGGAAACGGAACTGGATCGTGAGCGCGCCCGGCTGGCCGTCTCAAGGGCCCAGGCCAGGATCAACGCCGAGAAACACACGCACTAGATCAGCCTTCGGCTTCGTGGAAAAAGAACACCGCCTGGACATCTCGTCCAGGCGGTGTTCTTTGGACTCAGTTGTCTTGGTCCAGCACCGTGCGGATCATCATTCCCAGTTCCTGGCGGTCGAAGGGCTTGTTCAGTAAGTGCATTTCGGTTTCACCCGGACATCCGGCCAACAGGTTGTCATTCGTGTAGCCAGACATGAAGACCAGCTTGGCCTTTGGCAAATAGGGACGCAAGGTTTGGCTCAATTCTGGTCCGCTCATCGTGGGCATGACCACATCGGATAGCAACAAGTCGATTTCTCCACCATGCTCAGTGGCGGTCCGAAGGGCCCGCGCCTTGGTCTCTGCAGAATAGACCTGATACCCATAACTTTCGAGATAACGGACGGCAATGTTCAGGACATCCTGGTCATCCTCCACCACGAGAATGGTTTCGCCTCCACCCAACGCCGCCGGCGCCGTCGACTCTATTCCGTCGACCAGTTCGGCCGGATCATGGGCCGGCAGGTGAATCCGGAAAGTGGTGCCTTTGCCAACTGCAGTATCAATCTCGATGTGACCATGATTCTGGTGAACAATTCCATACACAGTCGAACGACCAAGCCCGGTTCCCTGATTGCAATTCTTGGTCGTGAAGAACGGCTCAAAAATGTGCTCAACGACGTCAGGTTCCATGCCACAGCCGTCGTCCGCAACCGTGATGGTGGCGAAGTCGCCGGCACGGTGGGAAAAATCGTACTGACAGATACCGCACTGGCCACCCTCGAATGAGGTGCTGATGGCGATGGTGCCATTGCCACCGATGGCGTCGCGGGCATTGACACAGAGGTTGGTCAGGACCTGATCCAATTGGCTGGGGTCCATCTTGATGACCGCGGGCTTGTCCGCCGGATTCCATTGCAACTGGATATCTTCGCCCAAGGTGCGGGTCAACATGGCCGTGATCTGACTGATGGCTTCATTCAAATCGAAAACCACTGGTTTGGATTCCTGCCGCTTGGCAAAAGCGAGCAACTGCTGGGTCAGGTCCGCCGCCTTCAGTGACGCGCCCTGGACCATGGCGATTTCATCGTGCGCCGGATGGTGGGGGGCGAGAGTATCACGCGCCAGGTCAGCATGACCCATGATCACGAACAACATGTTGTTGAAGTCATGCGCAATGCCACCGGCCAGACGTCCGACCGACTCCATCTTATGACCGTGCGCCAGTTGGGCCTCCAGCTCCAGGCGCTCTTCGGCGAATTTCTTGTTCAACGTCAGGTCATGCACGACAACAACCACACCAACGATGCGGCCATCCGTGCTTTTGTGGGGCTGGTAGGTGACATCCTTGTATCTTTTCTCGCCGCTCCCGTATTCGAACCAATTCTGGTATTTGATGGGTTCACCGGCCAAGGCTCGGTCCAGTTGCGCCTTCACGACCGTTGCAAAAACTTCGGGTCCCATCACCTCAGCGACAGTCTTGTTGATGATGTCGTCGCGGTGAAATTCATATTCGCGCAGATAGGCCTCGTTGACCGTGAGGTAGCGATAGTTGCCATCGATGTAGGACATCATGTCGTCGGTCGAACTCATGATCGCTTCGAGACGCCGCTGGTGTTCCTGCGACTGTTGCCGCTCACTGAGATCGCGCACGATCGACAGGATGACTTGGCGCTCACAATAGACCGCGATTTTGGAGCTGATTTCGACGGGAAACTCGACGCCGTTCTTGGTTCTGTGTGTGGCCTCAAAAACGGCTGCACCGCCATCCAGCAATTGACGCCGGGCCGTCTGGGCACCGCGTTGGGCTGAATCTTCTGGCAAGCTGATGTCCGTGGGCGAAAGCTTGAGCAGCTCCTCTCGTGTATATCCGTAACGACTGCAGGCGGTGTCGTTGACTTCGACAAAACACTGGAAGCCGGAATCCGTGTATAGGTGCACAAAGGCAGCGTCGTTGAGACCGTGCAAGAGAGTCTCAATCCGTGGCCCCAAATTCTCACCGGCCAAGGGTGTGTTGGACAAGATCGCCTCCAATATGATGACCTAATGAAATACTGTAGCCGATTTCAATTAATAATGATACTTGATTTTCGTAATGAGGACCGGTGCAAGGTGTTAGACTGCATCGGCTTCACCGGAGCCGATTGACCCCAGCATTCATCTGGGGTATTCTGGAAGCCAATATCAAAATGATCCCCGCGCCGAAGGAGCGTCCATGATATCCCTCTTCGCCCTCTGGCTGCCCATTCTGCTGGCCGCGGTGGCCACTTTCCTGGTCAGCTTCATCACCCACATGGTTTTCACATACCACAACAGCAACTACGACACGGTGCCCGGTGAAGATCGGGTGATGGATGCCCTGCGGCCATTCAACATCCCGGCCGGCGACTACATGTTTCCGGCCTGTGCCGACAACAAGACTCGGGAAACCGAAGAGTACAAGGCCCGCCTGGCCAAGGGCCCGGTGGCGATCATGACCGTGTACCCCAACGGCGAATTTGCCATGGGCAAGGTCCTGGTGCAGTGGTTCATCTACTGCGTTCTGGTCAGCATTTTTGTGGCCTATGTGACCCGCATGACCCTGGATCCGGGCACGGAGTACTTGCAGGTTTCGCGGGTCGCAAGCGTGGCAGCATTCATGGGCTTTGGCTTGGCCCTGATGCAGAATTCGATCTGGTACAACCGGAAGTGGAGCACCACGCTCAAGACGATGTTCGATTCGCTGCTCTACGCGCTGTTCACGGGCGGCATCTTCGGCTGGTTGTGGCCGTCGGGAGTGTGATTCAAATTGGCAACCACTTGGCTCAGTCTGACCACTGGGCCAAGGTGGTTGCGAGTTCCTCTTCAACCTGTTTCTCGCGAAATATAAATGTGTAAATGATCGTCATCAGGTTGGCCGGATTCTCGACCACACCCTGCATACCACTGGAGAACATTTTACCGTAAACCAATTGGCCCACCAGGTCCGACTGTTTGTTGTAGCGTTCCAGGCGATCGTAAGTTGCCGACAATGTCAGCAGGGTTTCGTATTCGAAATCTGCCAGCACCCCTGTTTCCTGAGCCACACCCCAAGCCGTGTCCGTTGTCCAGGCGGGGTTGATGAAGCCTCGGGGAAAATCCTCGGCGATCACTTTTTCGCCGCTTCTCAACTTCACCTGAATCGCGGTGACAGATTCTTCGTGATAGAGCCGCGAAGCCTGCACCAATTCCTGATTTGATCGCAATTCGGCGACTATGGTGACCAGAGCCGCGTCGGCCAACCCCTGGGCTTTCACATTTTGGCGCCATTCGTTGGCTGCCAGTGCCAAAACCACGCCGAAGACGACAAACGCCGCCTCCAGAAATGCGGACCGCAGTGAGTTGCGCAGATTGTCTTTCATGATCTTAGGCCTGTCGGTGGGGGAAAGAAGCGACGGGATATCCTAGCATGGGCCAGAATACCCCGTCATGGAGAGATTGGTTGGCTAGCCAACGATCGTATGATTTTGACCACAGCACACCCATCCGCCCGCTAGATCGACCTAGCGCAGCCGAAAATTGTACGGCACCGCCACCCAGGTCGGCACCTTGATCTTGCGCTGCTCGCCGGGCACAAAAACACAACGCTTTGCGGCCTTCAACGCCGCGTTGTTCAGCAGTGGATGTTGGCCCTTTACGATTTCGGCGGCCTTGACACTTCCATCAACACCAACGAGGACCTTTACGATAACCGTCCCTTCGACCCGAGCCAATCGCGCGACTTCCGGATAGTGGGGCTTGGCCTGAGACACCAACCGAGGCTTGCTGCTGCTGGCCAGGAAGCCAGTATCCGAGGCGACCGGGGCTTCTGGTGCCGGTGCATAAATGGACCACTCGCTGATCCATTCGTACGACGGAGTATCGACGGGCCCATCGACAATTACGATTTCTGGGGGGATGACAGGTGGCGGGGCAACTTTAGGCGGGTCGACGGGGACGTACTCGACCTCGAAGTCCTGAATCACGAGCGCTTCATCAGGCAAGGTGTACGGAGTCGGGATGTACCGCGGTGAAAACCACACCATCAGGGCTGTAAGGGCCACGGCGCCAACGCTGGCCCATTTCAGACTGCGGGTGTACTGGGATTTGAATTCTTCATTGGCCGATCCGGCCGCGGCATAGATGCGGTTGTTGGTCATGGTTGCCCCTTGTTGGGTCGTCCGGTCGCAGGCCAAAGTGGGGCAGGCCGTTGCCGGTGGTGGGGATGGTCACCTGTATCAGGAATAGGGAATGGTAGAGGTGCGGTCAATGGCCGCAGCCAGCAAACTGTTTTTTGTCATATGGGGAGATTCTGAATTCAGACTTGCAATTTTTCCACTCTTCTGTAATCATCCTGCCTTCGCCCGATCTCCTCGCCCATGAGACCGCCCGCCGGTCTATCTCATACTCGCCCATACAGAACCAACACCAGGCAGCGCACGAATCCGCCTTTCAGGCCTCTGAATTAGGCTTTCATGTGATTGTGACCCTTTTCGAGGTCGAATTGCCGTGCATGGATGTTTGGTGGGGTTTTGCGCCAATTAGCAGGCACAAATCAATCTTGGGAGGGCAAAATGAAGACTCGTCATTCGCTGCTGATCGTTGTGGTTCTGGGAATTTGGAGCTTGGGAGCGGTTGCCATGGCGGCCGGCCCGGTGGCCAATCCGGGAGAAATCGAAAAAGGAATTCATCCCGAAGTGCCCTCTGTAGCCGACAAGGCTTTTGGCGACCCTACCGACTTGAAAGCCGCGGCCATCGCTGCGGCGGATTACATCCGGCGTATGCAAGCTGACCTTACCGAAGACAACGCGGGCAACGGTGCGTCTGATTCTGATCCGCAGGATGCGGGTTGGGATTGGGTGACGACCGCTTTTGAACACAGTGCCAACGCCAGCCCCAGCAACCTGTACGGCGTTATAGCAAATTCGTTGTTTGATGTGTACGAGTTGACCGGTGATCCGGCGCTCCGCACGGTATTGGATGACGCTGCTGCTTTCACTCTTGCCAATGATGAATCGGCAGCGTATCCCGTCGGCCTTCACTATGCCGGGGACATCATTTTCCTAATGCGGTATGCGGAACTGACGGGCACGCCCAACGCCGCCCTTGACTACCACACCAAAGCCGAGGACATCTGGGCGTGGCGCTTGGCCAATACGGGCACCGGCACCGCAATGTCAGTCGCCGAAGGCATTCGTGATGGTCGCTACAATGCGGGCTATGCCAATGGTATTATTGCTTGGGATATTGGTGCGTATGTTGAGGCCGTTGCCTTGCTTGGCGTGGCTTTCCCAGCTGCAAGCTATACAGCCGATGCTGTCGCCATGGCAGACCTGCTGTATACCGACAGTTTCACCTTGAACACGGTCTATTTTGACTTCGATGGCCGGTGCAAGGGCAATGACCTGGATTTCCTGAACAAGGACTACTGGTGGTATTCGCTTGGTGTTCAAGGCCTCATTCAGGCCTTTGCGAGTACCGGAACCCATTTGGGCGATCTGCCTCTGTTGGAGGCTCGTCTGCTTGAGTGCCAATACGATGACGGCGCCTTCAGTGACTCATGGGGAGCCAACGCAGGTGTCAATGACCGCAGTTGGCAGGCAACCGCATATGTGACCTCTGCAATGGTTCGCCATCTGCCGCAAACGGCTGCGTCTGGTGCAGCAGCCTACGGTGCAGGTGTCTGGCTGAGCGCGACCCAGGACGCTTCGGGTGGATTTGTCTATTCGAACGGCAATCACTATCCTGAAGTTGGTGCTGAGAGTGCCTCCGCTATGGCCTTGGCCTACAATGTCAGTGAAGCCTCTGTTGCCGCCAGCACCACCCTGGTCGATCCGGCACAGTGCGGCGCTGCGGGTGAAGTATCGTTTCAGTACACGCGCAGTCTCGGCACGCCGGGTCTTTTTGGTTACGAAATGGTGCTAGATATCAGCGGTCCGCTGGATCCGATCCTGATCGCTGACTTCGTTCCGGTCGCGGCGATGGATTTCTTCCGCGTCGACGACAACCTCGACGGAACTTTCACCGTGAACGCCACCCGTTTTGGTGCCGATCCGGGCCTGTTGACGGATGCCGAATTGTTCTTCATCAACGTGACCACGGCGGCCGAGGGCACCGTCGCTGTAGATGTGCTCAGCTACCGCATGCGCGACCAGTTGAACGTGCCCATCTTTGTCGACATGCTCGGCGTGGGCTTCGAGGTCGACTGCACCAACCCGTTGCCGGTGGATAACATCACCGCCGCGCCGCGCCATCACAAAGTGGACGTGACGTGGACCCACGATGGCAGCGATACCATCACCTACGAGATCTATCGCGGCTTGTGGTACGATACGACCGTTGGTGTCTCGGCCTATCCCGAATACGATGATCTGGCTGGAAACACGCTGCCGACCCGTCCTTCGAATCGTGACGTGGCCGCGGCCAGTTCCGAGTGGGAATACGCGGGCGCTGTACCCGTGGGAACCACCTCGTTTGTTGACTTGGGTACCGACATCTTTGGTCTCAATCCATTCGCACCCAATGGCGACGATCGTGGTGTCTATTACTACGAAGTCTTTGCCGTAGATGCTGCCCTCAATACCAGCGCCGCCGCACCGGCCAACGACCGGGCGACGAACTACTGGCTGGGCGATGTGTCAGCGATCGACGGCTACGTGGGCGTGGATGATATCACTGCCCTCGGTACCGCTTTTGCGACCGTCGACGGCGACGGTGCGTACAACAACAACGCCGACGTTGGCCCGACCGACAACTGGAGCGCCAAAGGCATTCCGATCACCGACAGCCTGATCGACTTTGAGGATCTGATGATCTTCGCGCTGAACTTCAGTGTGGTCGGCCCGGCCAAAACCGGTGTTGAAATTTCCGACGTTTTCGAATTGGCCTGGCAGCAACGTGAAGATGGCCGCTGGGCCCTGCACCTGCTCAACGGCAAGGGCCTGCAGGGAGTGCACGTGCGTGCCGACCTGCCCGTGGGCGCCATCGAAGCCGGCGAACTGC
>JADGEP010000093.1 GCA_016744275.1 Candidatus Krumholzibacteriia bacterium
TTGGGTTGCCGTGGGGCTGAAAATGCCAAAATGGGTGCGGCTGTCTTCGGCGGTCTCGGGGCCGCTGTGTCCGGCCACCCAAATCGTTTTACCGAGTTGCAACTCGCAGTCCTGGGCCAATTGGCTGTACAGACGCATAGCGCCGTACTTGAGGTAGCTGAATGAACCGTAGGTGCTGCTGGCAGTGTAGAAGCCGTTGAAATCGTGTTCCGGGTCTGAGGCCATGTTCACTGACGCCGCTCCGACCATGATGCCGGCGTTGCTGAACTCAGTGATGCCCTGGGGCAGAATCACGCCCTCGGTGTTGGTTTCACGGTTGTACCAACCGGTGTTTTTCATGTTGCCAAAGCTGTCGCCAAAGCCGGAAATGTTGGTCGATCCGGCCAGGTCGGCACTGCAAACCATGAACAGCGGGCGCCCGTATTTTTCCTGGCAATAGCTGTTGATGTAGCTGCCCCACTTGGCGAATCCGGCCCGGTTGGGTTTCTTTTCACCAGGCTTGGCCCACAGCTCTTCGGGATAACTTTCGATGTCGAAAAGTGACTCGTCGTGCAGTGGATTGTTATTCTCGTCCAGGGTGAAGCCTTCAATCTCGGTGGGCACACTGTCGCCGATTTCGACCAGTCGGTCTGCAAGATAGGCACACAGGTCATCATCGCCGCGCAGAACGTCCAGGGCCACGTTCAGGTTGTCGGCAAATTGTTGGCGCTGTTCATCCTTGTCAGCCGGGGCGGGTCTGTCCGTGCCGGACCATTCGACGCCGTATTTTTCACTGAAATCAGCGCGGCATTTCCAGAACAGGTCGTTGTTGGTCTTGTGCGGCGAACCATGGCTGTCGGCACCAATTTTGTGGTAGCCGCGGCCTTTGGTGGTCTTGCCAAACAGCATGCTCGGGCGCATAGGCGTGCCCTCACCGTGGGTCATTTCCAAGAGCGCCGAAGTGACCTGATCCCAGTCGCTGCCGTTTTCAGCTTCGTGCACGTCCCAGCCGTAGCTCTGGAACCAATCGCGCGGTCCGCCATGAACGATGCTGCTGTAAGCGTGGGGGTCGATGCCATAGTCATTCCAGTCGATGATCATGTGTAGATTGTCCAGGCCCAGACCGTAGGCCGAATTTTTGGTTTCGTGCCAGCAACCGGCGGAGTGGCCTCCTTCGCCTTCCATGCCGAACACTTTGACGCCTTTGGCACCGGCCCGCTTCAGGGCCATGGCCTCGCCAACACAAGGCGGCGCTCCGTGGCCACTGGGCCCGGTGTTGAATTTCACGAAGAGGTTCTTTTCGGCCATTTCGGCGTGGCCGGGCAGGCCGTCGACATTGCGGAATTCCAGCAGGTCTTCCCAGGTCATCATGCGTTCGGCGCCACCACCGACCAGGTACTTGTCGTCCCCGGTTTTTTCGTGCATCACGCGCAGCGCTTCATTGAAGACCGACAAGGTGGCATACACCAAGGGCACGGTGTGGCCGGCGATCAGCACGAAGCGATCCCCAAATCGTTTTTCGGGATGCCGGATGTCCCAGCGCATGGCGCCACTGAGCAGCAAGCTGACAAAGTAGTGGGCCTTGGAACGGCTGCCGCCCGGATGCCCACTCTGGCGGTGGTTCAGCATCAGGTCGATCTGCTGGTCGATGACATCCTTTATGATTTCCCAGCGCCCAAAGTTTTCCTTCTGGGCCTCAAAAAGCTTGGTGGGTTCGGACACGGGGGCTCCTCTCAAGGGGCAGGTCGGCTCGCACATCCGGTCATTCCGGGACGGGCGCCGCCGGGTGGGGTCAGGTTGGCACTAAAGTGGTTGGCATGCGGTGCGTATTCAAGTCCAATCCGCGCTCGAAGCGAGGCCGGGCGCAGTTTTGTCCCATTTTCCCTGATCTAGCTCTGGTGGGCGGCCAAGGGCGGTGCTACTCTGAATCGGTTGGATGGTCAAAATGCAAAAAACTGATCAGAAAAGGTGTTCAAATGGAAAACATGGACCTGAATTCAGGCGCGGTGCCGCCGCCCAATCATCCGATGGGAATGGGTTTTGGTGATACGCTGGCCAACATGCGTTTTATCGGTTGGATCGGGATGGTCTACGGCATCCTGACTTGCCTTTCCATTGTCGGGGCGATCATCGGTATCCCATTGATCATCGCCTCGAATCGTTTTCTGGGCGGCATCAAACGATTCGAAATTTATCGCTACGATTGTTCCGAGCACGAATTGCGCGCCGGTTTTGAAGATCTGGGCAGCAGTTTTAAGACCCTGAAGATTCTTTCCATCGTCTATATCGTGCTGACGGTTTGCTACTTCGGCCTGATGATCACGATGTTCAGCCTGGGCCTGCTCAGCGAATTGGCCTCAGGCTGATCAGGGCGCGAACCGAACTTCGGTGATTTTGCTCCAGGGCACGCGGTGAGCTTCGGTCATTTCGGAATCAAAAATCAAGACACCGGTGCTATTGGCGCCGGTGTCTTTATCTTCTGACAACTCGAGCACTTGTCCGCCGTGAAAGCCCACCTGACAGGCATCATCCGGCAAGGGAGTGATCGCCTTGATGAGCGCAAAGGGAATGTCGTAGTCCAGGCCCTCACGCGAACCGTTAAAAATGTCGTGTTGGCTGGCGGCGTTCAGATCATAGACCAAAGGGCCAGAGTACTGCTGGCCGTTTTCGGCAATGACGTGGCCGCTGAGACCGGCATTGTCGGTGTAGGATTTCCGGCCGGGGCCGCTTCCTTTTTCCAGCAGAAAATCCACCTGCCGAAAACGTTCCCAGGCGATGGTGACCCGCCCGAGGTGGGCGGTTTCGACCACCACGCCCCGGTTGCCACTGTTCACATCATTGGATCCGCTGAGGGACAGTTGCCGGCCATCCACAAGATCGGCAATGACTTCACCGCCGGGCTTGCGAGTCAGCGCCCGGATTTCCCCCATGGCCAGATCTTCCTGGTCGCTGTCCAGGACATCGATACTGGTGCATTCGGATTTGTCCCACTGGATAAAGCCTTCGAAGTCTCCCCGCGAAGTCGACACCTGGCCGTAGAGGCGTTGGGCGTAGGGCGTGGCGGTGGCGGGAGCCTGGGCAAACCTTATTTCCGCCAGGTCGTCCCAGTCGAAGGAGGCTTCATCGGCGCTGTTGCTGTAGACTAGGATGTCGGTCGAGACATCATTGGAATAGCCGGCCACCTGATGGTTCGAGCCATCATTGAGTGTCACGGTGATGTTTTCGTCTTCATCAATGGTGATCACTTCGATGTCACCAAAGCGAGCCACGAAAAGGCGGCTGATGTTGTCGTCAGGGTTCCGGTTGTGCAACGCATACTTGAGGCGATCGACCATGCCGTGGGTCTCGAAATAGCGTTTTTCTTTTTCGCGGTGCAAGGCCTTGAGGTCGGCAAATTCCGTCCAGGGCAGCGGGTTCTCGCGGGAATGAAAAAGATCATCCCAGAAGGCTTCTTCGTCTTCCCAGCGCAAAAATCCCGTGTGTTGGGTACCATTCTGCAAGGTCAGGGTGCCGTAGATGAAGCCTTCTGCTGGCACGGATTGGGCCACTGCCGATTGCGGATCCAATGGGCTCAATATCAGGGCACTCAGGGCCCAGATCAGAAAAGTGCGCAACATGATCATCCTTCAATTCGAAACCACAGCGGAGCAGGAGTATTAGGGGTGTCCATTAAAGACGTATCATAAGGACATCTGGTTCCAATGGCATCGGTGCTGACCCAAACAAGTTCAAGTCTTCGTCGAGCACAGGATCTAATCGAGGACATGTCCCAGATGGTGCAATTGCAGCACGGCGGCGGCGGCACGAGCATCTTCCACGGCGCGGTGGGCCTTGAAGCGATCCGCCAGGTCCATCTTCGCGAGGATGGATTCCAAGGTTAGGCCGCTGGTGCGGTGGTCATTGGCGGCCAACCACACCGTCGCCACGGCGCGCAGGTCAAAGGCACCGCCAGCAATGTGGGTGCGGTAATCGATGCCGTACCGTCCGCACTCTTTGCGCAACAGGGGAATGTCGTAGTACGCACCAAAGGCCGCGATGATGGCCTTGTTGCGGGGGCCATACCATTCCATGAAACGGCGGCCCACCTCGGCGAAGGTGTCTTTGTCGGCGACCATCGCCGGCGTGATGCTGGTGATGTCGGTGATAAAGGGAACAATGGGGTGGTCTTCGGGGCGCACCAATTCGCTGAAGGTGCCCGTGATTTCCAGGCTGCGTCGATCCAGGCGCACGGCACCAATCTCGATGATGCTGCTGCGTTCGATGGAGTTGTTGCCTTGGTCTTCGGCTGGGCAGCTGGCTTCAAGGTCGATGACAACGATGTCTGTCGTGTAACGCATGGGCGGTGTCCCCGGATTTCTAGCGAAAAATAGTCGTTCCTATGGGGGCCAATAATTGAGACAAACCGGTCCGAGGTCAACTGAAACCGTGGTTTTTATGGTTTTCAGGAATATCCGCGTCTGGGGAAGATGTTGCCGCGTGGGGTGATAATGCAATATCAGAATAAGGTGGATTGAAGTTGTTGTATATGGTAAAATAATAACAACCTGACCAGGGAGACCCCAAAAGGAGGTTCATCATGAGAACCCTACTCACCCTGACATTGGTTGGAATCCTCGTACTGGTGGCGGGATCGGCCGGAGCCGAAAACCGGCATCCTGAACCCGGACAAATGACGGTCTACCAGCCTCGGATTCCCGCTCTGGCATCCCACGGACACGCCACGCTGACACTCTCGCGAATGCATCTGGAAATTCACAAGATCAATCTCGAGGCCGTCGAGAAGGAGCGGGCGTTGCTGTCCGACTTGGCGGCTGCCCAAGATGAAACGTTGGTCGACCGCCTGATCATCCGCCTGGAACGACTGGAGACAGGTCGCCAGATCGACGTTTTGCAAATTCGAGTCCGGCACGCCCGCTGTGGCGGCCGATACGACGAGGCATTTGCGCTCAAACGAGAGATCCTGAAATTGACGAAGTCCGAAAACACCATGCCGATGTAGTTGGTAGATGGTGGACCCACAAAAAAGGCCAGCCATCTGGCCGGCCTCTTGAAGGCGATCGCCTGATGCGGTCGCCTTTGGTCTAGTGTTGGTGTCCACCCTGATGACCGTGATGGCCGTGATGATTCTGCGCCTCACTCAACGAATCAAATATCGACTGCACAAACTGATTCGACGTGAGCCAGGTCTGGCCCAGGCTTTCATCCCATTGCTGGCAGGGCCCGGCCGCCTGAACCGCAGCCAGGTCGCCGCCTTTGGCCATTTCGACCGCGACGTTGGCCCGCGCCTGGGTCAGCATCTCCAGGTACTCCCGCAGCTGCCCCAATTTGACCAAAGGTCCGTGGCCGGGGATCACCTGTGTCTCCTCATCACACAGGCTGATGATGCGTTCTACTGCGGCAATCATGCCGTCGATGCTGCCGCCGGCCGCCGTGTCGATGTACGGGTACAAACCGAAGAAGACGACATCGCCCGCGTGCACCACATTGGCTTGAGGAAAATGCAATACGCCATCGCCATCAGTATGGGCATGGGGGACATGAAAAGCGACGATCTCGTGGCCATTTTGGTGGAAGGTTAAAGAGTCGGTGAAGGTGATGTTGGGCAGGGCGCCAGGTGCTGCCGCATTGGCCGTCGAGCCCAACAGGGCCGAAGTCTGAGCGGTAGACAGGCGGCGCCGGACATTGGTGTGACTGACCAGATGACTGCCCATCTGCCCGAGGCTCTCATTGCCACCGGTGTGGTCGCCATGGTAGTGGGTGTTGAAAACAAAACCCACCGGTTCGGATGAAACCGCCGCCACTGCGGCCACGATTTTTTCTGTCAGCGGGGCGTACTGGTCGTCTATCAGAAAGGCGCCGTCGGTGCCCACACAGAGGCCCATATTGCCGCCGGCACCGGTCAACATGAAGATGCCATCGGCCAAAGTGGTGGTTTTGATCTCGACTCCATCAAAATCATTCTGGGCCCTTGCCTGGGGGCTGAAGAGGGAAAAAATCGCCAAACAACTGAAAATCATGGAAATGCGGCGGAACATAAAAAACCTCGTTTGGAGACGCGAGAGGCCATTTGAGGCCAATTTTAGCGAGAGTCTAAATGAAATCTATTCACGTTTTCATTTTTTAGCCCCCTAAATCCGAAAATCCCACTATAATTGTCGGAACAAATCGGGATGTCTCGGGTACTTTTGCTCGACTCCAGAATATAGGAAACACCCCTGCATTTTTTCAAAGGACGATAGGAACATGACGACCACCAAACGCATCTTCGCCGTGGCCCTGCTGATTGCCGTGACCATGATGGGCGCTTCGCTGGCCATGGCCGGCGACAAGGCCTGTGACAAGAAGACGGCCTGTGCCGAAACCGCGGCTGCCACCAAGGCGGCCTGCTCCGATGAAGCCAAGGCTGCTTGCGCCAAGATGACCGCCGCCGAAAAAGCTGCCTGCAAGGTTGCCTGTGCCGAGAACGCTTCTGCAAAGAAGGCCTGCTCCGATGAAGCCAAGGCTGCCTGCGCCACGATGACCGATGCCGAGAAGGCCGCTTGCAAGACCGCTTGTGACGCCAAAGTCGCTTCGGCCAAGAGTGCTTCCGTCAAAGGCGCCTGCGAAACCAAAGCTGCCACGGCCAAAGCTGCCAGCCTGACGTCGACCAGCGCCAAGCCCGGATGCGACTCCAGCAAGTCCTGTGGCCCCAAGGCTGCTTGTGGTGAAAAGGCCAGCGCCAAGACCGCGGCCGCCAAGACTGCAGCCGCCAAGCCCTGCTGTGACAAGACCGAGGCCACCAAGGTTGCCGACAACAGCAAGAGCGAATAAGACTGCTGAATCATAGGCAGATCTGAACAAGAGGCATCCCGAATGGGGTGCCTCTTGTGTTTTCGTGGCGGGGACTGAATAGAGAATGCTTCCGTTGCTGAACGGATCCAGCTATGATCGAGAGGTTCACCAAACCGGTGCCTCACACCCGCGAAAAAGTGCACAGCCCCTGGGGGCCCTGCTGATTCGACCGACACTAAAAATTGCCGGCGGGTTCATCACGGTCAGCCGTTTGGACCAGGGCCTGAACGAATCCGGTGTGCGCAAATTGGATGTCACCGGGGCTCCCGATCACGAGTGGCCGGGGTTGTTCAAACTGATCGAAAAGGAGCTGGCCAATGGTCAGTTGCAGTTCATTCTCGATTTGCAAAAAGTGCCATGGATGAATTCGCGCGGACTCGGGCGCCTGATCGAAATGTGGAAACTGATCAACGAAGCAGGTGGCCAGGCCGTGCTGGTCTGTGCGCCCGGACGAATCCTCACCATTCTGGAAATATCCCAGGTCAGCCTCATCATGAATCCAGTGCTGACCCTCGAAGAAGCCATGCAGGCCCTCGACAAGAAGTCCTAGCGAAGAAACAACAGGGCCCCGCCAATCACCGCCGCCACTATGCCTGCCATGCTCAGGATGCTGGGCCGATCGCGGTAAACCAACCAGGCCGGAATCACCACAAAAATGGGCACCATCCCCAGTAAAACCTGGGCGATGCCAGCGTCCGTATTGCGGATGGCGACCAAAGAGACCCACACGGAAATGTAAGGCCCCATGAGGATGGCAACGACCAAGGCCCCAACGCCACGGCGGTCCTGCAGGCGCCGCCGGATATCGGCCAGATTCTGGCGGGGCAAGACGACCAGCCAATAGCAGACCGTAGCCCAGAAGATGCGGATCAGGGTGGCGCCCAAGGGATCCAGGCCGGTGCCGCCAGTGGTGGTTCCCATCATGCCCATCTTGGCCAAGACACTGCCCAGTCCCTGGCCCAGAGAGCCCACCAACGCCAGCATGATTCCCAATCTGAAAACTGATTTTTCCAAGGTGCCAAAGGTTCCGGTGCCCGTGCGGGCACTGTTGGCGGTGATGACCCCACCGATGATCAGGGTAATGCCGAGCAGGGCCCACAGGGCAAGGCGTTCGCCCAAGACGGACCAGGCCACGATGACGGTGAATACCGGAGCCAGTGCCATCATGGTCATGCTGCGCCGCGGGCCAATCAAGGTGAAGGCCTTAAACAGGGCCGAGTCTCCGATGGCCAGGCCAACCACTCCACTCAGGCCAATCCACAACTGATCCTGCAGGGCCACATCGGCGGGCCACCAGGTGCCGGTGACAACGCGGTGAGTGACGGTGAGACACAGAGCCGCACCAGGCAAGCGGAAGAGGTTGACGATGGTGACGCCAAGTCGGCGTCCGGCGGTGGTGAAGAAGATGCTGGTCCAGGAGAAGATGAAGGCCGCCAGCAGGGCCATGATTTCGCCGTAGTGGTTGTTCAACTGAGGGCCTGTCCAGGTTGCAATGCGCTAGTCAATATAGACGAATTTGGGCGGCTCAAAGCCATTAAAGCGAGTGGCTTCGCTGAATGTGTAAGCGCCCATGCTGCCGGCAATCAACAGGTCATCCAGATGCATCTCCGGCAACGTGACCGGTGCGATGTTGCCCTTTGCGTCTCGCGAAAACACATCGATGGAATCACAGGTCGGCCCGGCCAACACATAGGGCGTAGGCGGGCCCGAGGTGTTGCTGCGCAAGGGGTACTGAGCCTGATACAGCAGGACCTCCAGAAAGCTGCCATAGGTTCCATCGTCAAAATACAACCAGTTCTGGCCCTGCCGGAGTGATTCGCTGATCACCTTGGTGACGAGAATCATGGCGTCGCCGACGATGGCGCGCCCCGGTTCGGCAACCAGTCTGGTATCGGTGCCAAACAGGCGATGGAAGTGCGAAGTGATGACTTTGCAAGTGGCATCGATGTCGATGGCTTCGTTGCCATAGCGCACCGGAAAACCACCGCCAATGTCGACCGTTTCGAGTTCCATGCCAGCGGCATGTGACGCGTCAAAAACCTCGCGTGTCGTTTCCAGGGCTTCGACCCAGCGGCGGTTGTCGAGGCACTGGCTGCCAACATGGAAGCTGATACCAGCGGGAACAAGGCCGGCTTCGCGGGCGGCCTTCAACAAAGCAACGGCCTGATCAGGTGTGGCGCCAAACTTTTCACTCAGGTGGGCCACGCTGCCATGGTTGGACACTGCCAGTCGCAGGTGAACCTTGGTGCCGGGGGCATGACGGGCGATCTGGGTGATCTCCGAAGGGTTGTCGAAGGTGAAGTCGTCCAGGCCGACACTGGTGGCGTAGGCGATGTGTCGTGGGTCTTTGACTGTGTCCGCAAAAATGAGGTCGCGCTGGGGGTTGGCCCCGGCATTGATGGCCGCCTGAATCTCCCCTTTTGAAGCCACGTCAAAGCCTGCCCCGGCGGCCTTAAGAGTCTCCAGAATGCCAGCGTGGGGGTTGGCCTTGGTGGCGTAGAATATTTTGGCCGCAGGCAAACCGTTGTTCAGCCGTTCGAAGTTTTCGACAATCTGTTGGCGGCTGACAATGTACAACGGCGTGCCGTGGGCCCGGACGAGGTCCTGGATTTGACTGAGCGAGAGGTCGTTGGGATTCATGCCGGGTCCTTGGTGTTTGTGGCCAGGGCCATCAGGCCGCTGAGGGTGGGAAAGGTGTAGCCTTGGGCCAACAGCTCATCAGTGAAGGTGTCGATGGCCCGCAGTGATTGTTGCCGACTGGCGCCAATGCGCCATCCGCCGTCGTGCAGGATGATGATGGCGCCGGGTTCGAGCCGTCGCCGCAATCGTCGCAGAATCACTTCAACTCCAGGTTGCCGAGAGTCTTGCGGGTGGATACTGCCGATCACCGGTTCGTAACCATGTTCGCGGACCACTTTCAACATCCGGTCGTTGATCCAGCCCATGGGTGGGCGCATGAAGCGCGGCCTCTCGCCGGTCACGTCCTGCACCAGTTTGCCACACACTTTCAGCTCGCGCGCGACCAGGGCATCGGGCAAGGCCGACAAGGGCACATGGTGGTCGCCGTGGTTGCCGATTTCATGTCCGGCCGCATGAGTGCGGGCCAGGATGTCGCGATACCGGCGCACCCGGCGTCCGACCACAAAGAAGGTGGCCTGCAGGCCCTTGGCCGTCAGCATGTCCAGCAACCATGGGGTGTGCCGGGGATGAGGGCCGTCGTCGAAGGTCAGGGCCACAGCCTTGTGCTCGGTCGCCACCTGGCAGAGCAGGCGCCGGGAGAGGTACTCCCGTACCGACGGCACGTCCAGCAGGCTGGGGCTCATGAATTCTCCTCGGTGGCTGCCGGTTGCAGGGAGGCCATGTACTCGGCCATGGCGGCGTCCAGTTCCTTGATCAGGGCTCGGCGTTGGCGGCGCAGGTCATTGATGCGCAAACCGTGCATCAGTTCCAGCCAGGCAAAGCGCAGCATCTGGCGTCGCCGGGAAAGATAGCGAAAATATCCCCGCGCGAACAGGCCCGCCGCCGGCAGAGCCAAAACCAGGACGCTGGTGCCGATGGTGCTCAAGGGCCCCCAGGCCGTGCGGAATATCCACACATACCATGGGATGAAAAACAGGCAGCCGAGGATGAATTGGGTGAAGTGGATTTTGGTGCGGTCGGCGGCCAGACGTTTGGTCAGCAGCCCCGTCAGTTTGTAGGGCAGGTAGTTGCCCAGAAACCCCAGCAGTGCCCAGGGCAGGCCGGCCAATCCCATGACCAGGATGCGGCCCATTTCCTTGCGCATGCCGGGCCCTTGCTCTTGGCGCAACATGTCATCTTTCAATTTCATCACTTTGCACATGGCGTGGTAACGGCGCAGGCGCAACGAAAGGCCCCAGAGAACTTCCGGGTTGGTGGCTTGGAAGTAGTCCAGGGCTCGGCCAAACTCCCGGCTCACGGTCTGACTTTTTTCGAATTCCGTACGCCCGGGAATAATGACTTCATCGCGGCGCAGCAATTCGGTGCGGTATATTTCCTCGACGTCGCGCACCAATTGTTCGGATTCCGATTCTTTCACGTTGACGACCTGCTCTTGCAGAGACATCTGCAGGTCGGCAGTCAAAGCCACGCCGGCAGCGACGGCATCTGCTGCAAATGCTTGTTGGTGGGTGGCGGCCTGCAGCGGGGGGCCAAAGCGGATCAGGACCCGGCTGCGAAAGCGGTTGGCGCTCTCGAAATTTAATCCCACCGGGATGATCTGCACAC
>JADGEP010000094.1 GCA_016744275.1 Candidatus Krumholzibacteriia bacterium
GGATCTGGCCGAACCCCCGGTGCTTGTCCGTCATTTCGTATACAAATTTTGTAAGGGTCCGCTTCTTGCCCTTGTCCGTCAGGTTGCGCAGCTGGAAATCCTCGCTGAGCACCTTGCCAAGGTCATAGGCATTGGACTCCATCTCGTGGGGTCCGCCTTCGCCCTGGCCGGGCCCGGCGCCATCGCCTTCGCCTTCCTGGGGGCGCACAGGTTGCTCGCCGATCACTTCGCCTTCGGCACCATCGCCGCTGCCGCCAGCGCCGCCGCCATCTTCGTCCTGCTTGAAGTTTGGGTCGTGCACAAACTTTTCTTCGACCGTGGTGGGCACCACGACAACCTTGTCGGGGCCGCGGCGTCCGGGTTTGACCAGCTTGCCGATGCGGATCTTGCGCGGAAAACCGTCTTCTTCACGCTTCTTGTCGCGCTCCATCAATTCGTCCAGGGAGCCAATGCGCGCGGTGTACGATCCGCGCGGCGTGCCCATGGCCTGGATGAAAGTCAGGTCGCCAAAGGCGTAGGGGGTGTTCCACACGCGGTGGATCACCGTCACGCCGGGCGTGTAGTCGGGCGCAGGCGCGGCCTCGGGCACCTTGTGGTCCCCGGGCCGGGCCGGTTTTTCATGCTCGCGGGCAGACATGGCTAGTTCTCGTCTTCCTGAGTGCAGAAGTACTCAATGGTCTTCTGCGCACAGGTCCGGCAATACCCCAGCTTGTTCAGCATGGTATCGATCATCCGGTCGTACAGTTTCTGGTTCTCTTCGTTGGTGCGGTTGGCCAGCGCGCCAATGAGGCTGCCGGCGCCGGCGATGTCGCTCTTGAGGCGCACGTCGGTGACGGCCTTGACCAACTCGAGGTTGTCCATGAAGTCGTAGTTCGGGTCCATGCCGATCTTCTGCCCGTAGATCTTGCGGATGGAAGTCCGGAAGGTCTCGCGCTGTTCGTCGGTCTTCAACTGCAGGCGCTCTTCAATGCTCTTGATGAAGCGCTCGTCGACCTTCAGGGCACGCAATTCACCGCTCTGTGGGTCTTTGTACTTCCACATCTTGTCCGGGCCCAGGTGTTCGGCGTCGATGCCGATGATCATGTTCACGTAGCTCATGACATCCTTGCGGATGGCCTGGGGCTCGTCCATGTAGGCGTTGAACATCTCGGTCATGATGCGTTCGCGGTACAGGCCGCGGGCCATTTTCAAATCTTCCAGATATTTTGCGCGATCGTTGTTGTCCGTCACATAATCCAGGATAACGCGCTCGACCGTCTTGAACACATCGTAGGCGAACATGCATTCGCCCTCGTTGGTCTCGCTGCTTTCGACCATCAGCTGGATGGCCCGGCCCAGATTGCGCTGGCCCAGACCCTTCTGGCCAAAGCGGTTGGTGATGTCGGTATCCTGGCTCAGGGTATCTATAACTTCGGCCAGGGCCTTGATGCTCTTTTCACCCGCCACTTCGCCGGCCGCCAGCTTCATCGTCTCGATGGGCGTCAGTTTTTCGCTGTGGGGCAGGCGTGACAGGATGACCGCTGCCGAGGCCGCGTAGTTCAGGTTCGGGTCCTGATGCAGTTTCTGACGAGTCAGGGTGGTCTTGGCGTCGCTGCCGATGGCGTACTGCGTCAGTTGGCTCTGAAGCAGATAGTTGGTGTTGTGCGAAATGTAACTGATGCGGCAACGATCAACGATGGGCGCCTCTTCCTTTTCGGCCAGGAAGCGGTTGAACTCCGAGTTGTTGCTCGTGGCGATGATCAGCGAATCGATGGGCCAACGGTAGCCATCGATCTCGATGGTGCGGTTCTGGATCACGCCCAGATAAACCTGCACGAGATCCTTTTTGTTTTTGAACAGCTCGTCCGAAAAATGGATGCCGCCACCAGCCACGCGGGCCAAAGCGCCGCGTCGCAGATCAAACCGATAGGGATTGTTGGTATCGGTGATGTGCAGCAGCCGCTGGATGGACTCTTCACCCAACAGATCGACCGCACTGGAAGTGATCTTGTCTTTCGCGGGGTATTTGCCGGTCACGGTGCCGAGGCTCTCGGTCAGAGGTACGGGGAAGACCTCGATGTGGTTGAGCATGTCAGCGATATTGCCGTCGCAGAGTTCGCGGATTTCATTCCAGATGTAGCCGCTGCACGCGCCCAAAGGCCGGTAGTTTTCATACATCTCTGCGAGCTGTTCGTCGCTGAAACCGAACTTGCGGCTGAGGTGGTCGCGGCTTTCGTCCACCGAATCGAAGAGGTTCATGCCGAGCACGGCCGGGTCTTCGTAAGTTTGGCTTTCGATGGTCGTTATCTTGCCGTATGAACCGATTTTATCCAGGCCCACAAAGCGGAAGCTGTACTTGCGATTGCGATCATTGGTCAAAAACTCGCGGTACAGGCGGCTGACGTATTCCACGAAGTAGGTTTTGCCGTTGCCGGGCTCGCCGACCAGGACATAGGCCATTTCCTTGGACGAACCGCCCTCGGCGGCGTCCTTCACATAGGACACGAAGCTGTTGATTTCGTCGTACATGCCGACGATGTGCTTCTTGCCCTCGCGAAAAATCTTGAAATCGTAGGTGGTTTTGCCGTTCACCACGACTTTTTCGATTTCGCTGTCCAGGATCATCCGGCTGATGCTCTGGAAGGCGTTTTCGAAGACGCGTTCGTCATTTTTGAGCGCCGTCAGGTGATTTTGCAGTGTTTTTTGATTCGCTTCGGCCATTGGTGGACCCCCGTTTGATCCGTCATTTTCGGTGTCGGTGCCATATGCGCCATCATCAAATTTGATAGTGGCTGGCAACAACAGACAACAATCCTTGCCGCAGGCAACGCAAACACTGTGCCGATCTTTTTGCAGGGATGTTGTTGTCGATTCAACAGATGTGGAGCCAGCCCGGATCGACGCGTGTCTGCGAACCCGCGTATTAGTGAAGGAAGGGAAGTTTGGGGGTTCCGGCCACCAAAATCGTATATGGTTGTCAAAATGAAAACGTTTGACTGATTGGCAACCGGTTGTGGTACAATGCGTTTGTCTCGCCCAGGGAAGAGGTTGTGCTCGCTGCCGCCTCTTCCCGTTTTTTTGCCGTGAACCAGAGCGAATCATGGCAAACAGAGCTCTTTAGCCCTGGGTGGTGCGGACTTGCGACCTTCTCCTACCTGTCATGTTTTTACCGTCGGAACGGACTTTTATGCCTACGATCTGCATACGCAGCAGATTTTGGCGGTGGAGCCGGAATTGGCTGCCGTGTTGCACGGGGAGGGAGAGGGTTCGGCTGCTGCGCAGGAAGTTGTGCGGTCGGCTCAGCTGACCGAGGGCCTTTTTGCGACCCACCGACCTCGATTGGTACCTTGGCGAAACGAGGCCGTTGCAGACGTTGATCTGGGGTTGCAGCAACTCGTATTGACGGTCACGGAGTCCTGTAATTTGCGCTGCACTTATTGTCTGCACGGCGCCGACCTGGCCTGGGTGCGTGATCATGGTCCGGGGCGAATGTCGGTGGAAACGGCGTTGCGGGCCGCTGCGTATTTCATGGCCCGATGTGACGATGATCAAGCACCAATGATTTCGTTTTATGGAGGCGAAGCGCTGCTGAATTTCGAGGTCGTGGAGGCCGTGATTGCGGCGGTGCGGAAACACCCTCGTGGTGCAGAGGCAAAATTCGCCATCGACACCAATGGCGTGCTCCTGACCGACGAGGTCATTGAACTGGTGGTGCGGGAAAACATCCACGTGCAGATCAGCATTGATGGTCCGGCGGCTATTCATGATCGGCACCGCTGCGATGCAGCTGGCCAACCGACTTTTGATCGGATCATGGCGAATCTCGTAAATGTGCTGGTTCGCGACCAAACAGCTGCCGACCGCCTGACCTTTGTGGTGACACTGGCCCCGCCAGTGGACCTGTTTGCGGTGGCTGATTTGTTCGCAACCATTCCTCCCTACGTCAATGTGGGAATCAAGAAACAAGCCAATGTGACCGTCAATTTTGCCAACCTCAAGGGGCAAGACTGGCAACGGGATCAGGAACAAGCCCTGGGGTTGCCCTCGGTGCCTGATCAGGTGCAGCAGGCGGAAGAAATGTACCTGGCAGCGTTTGCCGCCGGAAAGCGTCGCGAAATGAGCCCGGTGATTCGCGCGTTGTTTGAACCGGAATTGGTGCGGTTTCACCATCGGTCCCGGGCGCCGCTGGGAGACACCTACACCCCGGGTGGGAACTGCCGCCCGGGGCGCCGCAAACTGCATGTGACGGCAGATGGCCGTTTTCAGCCCTGTGAGCGAACGGGCAAAGTCATGGTCCTGGGGTCTGTTGAATCCGGAATCGAAACGAGGGCGGTCAAAAAACTGTACCGGGATTTTCATGCGGCGGTGCAGGATCGTTGTGGCCAGTGCTGGGCCCTGCGCCTTTGTGGTGTGTGTTTTGCGGCCCAGGCCGAAAATGTCGATTTTGAAACCGGAAGCTTTCCGGTGCCCGAGGCCGTGTGTCGACGAGTGCGGGCCCAGAAAGAGGCCACTTTGATGATGATGGTGAAAGTCTTGGCGATGCCACGGGAGGTTCGTTTGTGGCTTGACGATATTGAACTGTCTTGATCGTGGCCACTCGTTGCTGCGATGTTTGTTTAGCAGGAGGAATATTGATGTTTGTAAAGCTGGAAGATGAGAAAACGGTCGTTTTGGCGCCTGAGGAAACTCCGGAAGCGGAATGCTCTTGTCAGTGCGGCGAGTCCACCTCGGCAACCGAAGAGCCTGGTCCTGCGGTCGATAAGACGGGGACGGCCTTGGCCGTGTATTTCGACATCAATGGCTAGTTGGGGAATGGTCGACAGGTCGGCCCCTGTAATAGGTAAAAAGTCCCCACTCGGCATATTGCTTGGACCATTGCTGGACCTCGAAAGTTACTCCGTCGGACGTGATTAGACCGTAGGGTTTGGCTGCGATCTGGCCTGCTTCAACCAAGACCATAAACGAAGGGCGCTCATTGATCATGAACGGAATGGAATTCCGCTCAAGGATGCCATTGGGAAAATCCGTATTCGTAGGGGCGCGCGTCCCTTCACTCAGTTTGCCATTGATGTCTGACAAATAGGTCACCTGCCAATACGGAGTTTTTCCGTTAAAAGAAAATCCTTCAATTTCTTTAACGGTTCCTTCTCGCAGCATATTTTGTTGCTGCAATTCATAAATGTCAGCCTCGGAATAACTCGGTGGCGCGTTGATTACCGAGCCACGTATCTCGTTCTTAACAAGGCTAATGGTCTCACCACTTCCTGTCACCAAAGGCGCCAGTTCAAAGTCAAACCCATCACTGCCCAGCGGCACCACCTGTCCGCCGATCACAACCAGAAGAACCAAACAGGCCGCCAAAGACATCCCTCGCCGATCCCGTCTCCGCCTCCGCTGCTCCTGACCCCGCATCTTCTCATGCAAAAGGGTCCGGGCCATACGCCGACTCGCCCCGCTGTCTGGCACAACCGGAGCCGAGTTGGAAATCAGTTTGTCGAATTCCTGCGTCATAATCTCACCATGGCGATGGTCTAGTCTCCATCCGGGGTATCAACCATGCTCAACTCCGAATCCTCAATGGCCGCCTGCCGCACGATGCGCTGAGTCGCTTCCGACAACCCGTTGTCCGCTCCGTGCTCTTCCAGGCACTGCCGCAATGCGTTCTTGCCCCGGCGCAGGTGGCTGTTCACCGTGCCCAGCGGCATCTTCGTCACCAACGTGATCTGCCGGTGGGTCATGCCTACAAAATGATGCAGGATGATGACCTCGTAGGGATCGGGCGCCAGCCGTTTCAGGCACAGGCGCACCAATTCCTGGTCGTGCTTATGCTCCAGCACATCGGCCGGTGTCGTCTCGTCCAGTTCGGCGTGCCGTTCGGGGATGTATTCGGTCTCCCCGCGGGTCTGCAATTTGCGCTGCTGGTGGCTAACCACGCTGCGCGCTATCTGAAAAAGCCAGGCGCCAAAACTGTAGCCTTGCCAGCGGAACTGGCCGCGCCTCTCCCAGGCGATCAAAAACGTCTCATTGGAGACATCGGCGGCCGTGTCGTGATCACCGGTTTTCCAGAAGGCGTAGTTGAAGATCCGGTCGAAATACTTGTCGAAAAAGTAATCAAACTTGTCAGGGTTGAGCCCGACAAGCTGCAGTCGCTTCTTCTCGATTTCCAGATCTTCTGCATGCGCCACACCGGATGAGTCGTCGGGTTGCACAACTTCCGCAGGCCGTACCGAAGTTCCAGGTCCCACCTTGGGCACCGCCCCTCCGGCCGCGTCACCATCGCTCGCCCATTTGTTAAAGCCAAATCTGGCCATGGCGTATGCACCTGGGGTTAAAAACTGAGAAGAGACGCGGCCGTGGGCGAGGACAGCGCGTCGAGCTTTTTCCTGAACCTCAATTATAGCGGAATTACGGGTATCATCAGAAAAAAACTCAATAAAATGCAAATAAGGTGCATACAAAACAGCGGCTTGCGGCTTTTACAGGTGCCTGGGGAATGGGCATTGGGGAGAAATCGAAGTCGGCAACTTCCAGTAACAACGTGTTTTTGTTGCAGTTAGATATCTCGAACAATAGCTGAACAGCTTTGGAAGTTGCCGATAATTTTTGGAAAGACCGGATAGGTGAGACGTGGGCTGGGCGAGACTGCGTAACATCTTCCGGTCTTTCCTTATTCCAGACCAACCGATATGTTGAAATCTGTTGATAAATCGCTATTTCCCCGAGCTCCGGAGGACTGTTCATGGTGCGCCGTTTGATCCTCATTTGTGCCGTCCTGGTGGTTGCAACCGCCACTTGGGCTGCTAAAGCCCCCGAATTTGCCCTCGAAAACTTCCTGCAAGTGGAATACATCAGTTCACCGGTCATTTCACCGGATGGCTCGCAGGTGGCCTGGCGCCAGACGCACCGCATCCTGGCCGATGACAAAAGCGAAACCCGCTTGTACCTGGGTGATGTGAAATCCGGCCAGACCCGGCAGCTGAGTTTTACCGGCGCCGGCACTGGTGGCCTGGCCTGGCGCCCCGATGGCAGCCTCAGCTTCCTGCGCACCCACGACGATGAGAACCAGGTGTGGATCAACCCGCTGGACGGCTCGGAACCACGTCCGGTGACGGGCATCGAAGGCGGCGTGAGTGCCTATTGGTGGTCGCCGGATGGGCAGTTTCTGGTGGTGCTGGCCGATCCGGTCAAACCGGAGGACGAAGAGGAAGGCGAGCGCGCCGACTGGACTGTCTACGACCGCATCGAACTGCCCGCCGAATACCAGCAGTTGTGGCTGGTGGCCGCCACGGACAGCGATCCGGATTTCGAACCGCGCCAGCTGACCCATGCGCCTTTGTACCCTTCGCACGTGGCGTGGTCTCCTGGTGGTCAGAGCCTGGCTGTGACTTACAACGCCCGCTTTTCCAGTCTCATCGATGAAGACCAGCAGATCGGGTTGATTGACGTGGCCAGCGGCGAGATGGAAGTCTTGACGGGCCGCGAACGCCACAGCTCCTTCGCCTCGTTCTCGCCCGATGGTTCGCAACTGGCCTACTACCGGGACCGTGATGAAGAGTACCGCGCGTACCTGAATTTGAAGGATCTGGTAGTAAGGGACCTGGGCACCAGTGAGGTGCGGGTCTTGACCGGCGATGTCGACTACACACTTGGCGGCTACGGCAGCACGCCGGGCCAGCCGGCGCAGTGGGATGCCAAGGGGCAGTATCTGTACCTGCCGGGTGCCGATGGTGCGGACCTGGACATGTACCGCGTGGACTCGCGCAAGGGCGGCGTCAAAAAGATGACCGACCTGGAAGGCTCGCTGTTCAGCCTGAGTATCGGTGGCGGCAACTACGCCTACCAGGAAACGGCCTTGGACAAACCGGGCGCGTTGTTCGCCGGCAAGCTGGGTTCGGCGGCGCGCGAGATCGCTTCGGTCAACGAAGCGGTGGCGGACTACGACCTGTTTGCCGCGCGCAAGCTGGTGCTGCCCGGCCACGATGGCGTGATGGTGGAGGGCTTTTTATTCCTGCCGCCTGGCGCTTCGGAAAAAGACAAACTGCCGGCCATCATTGAAATGCACGGCGGGCCCTACTCGCGATACGGCAACGCCTGGACCACCCGCTACCCGTGGCAAGTGCTGGCGAAGAACGGCTTTGCGGTGTTCATTTTGAACCCGCGCGGCGGCACCGGTTATGGCGCCGAATTCCAGCGTGGGGTGTACCGCAACTTCGGCACCAACGACTTCAAGGACATCATGGCAGCGGTTGACGCTTTGGTGGAGCGCGGCACCGTGGACCCTGATCGCCTCGGCTTCACCGGCTACAGCTACGGCGGGTTGATGACCAACGTGGTGGTCTCGCGCACTGACCGCTTCAAGGCCGCCGTGTCCATCGCGGGCATCTGGAATTACACCTCGGCCATCGGGCAGAACAATTCGCAGCTGTTCATCGATAGTTATGACCGGCCATGGGATAAGGACCTGGACCTGATGTGGAAGCACAGCCCGGCCTCGCGTGCGGGCTCGATTTCCACACCGACCTTGGTCATGCATGGACGCGATGACGAACCGGTGGACCCGCGGCAGTCCATTGAGATGTTCTCCTACCTGCAGATGAATGGTGTGGACAGTCGGTTGGTTTTGTATCCGGGTGAAGGGCACGGGATCAACAAGCCGAGCCACATGATCGACTACCAGACGCGGGAATTGCAGTGGTTCTTGCACTATGTGCTGGGGGATAAAGAGGCGATCGGGGCGGAGCCTGCGTTGCCGGTTGAGGAGTAGGTTTCTGGGGCGCCCCTGCACTCGCTGGGGCGCCTTTAACTTGTTGAACTGTTGTTTTTTATGTTGACGTATACGTCTTTTGTTCGTGTATTGTATACATCCTCCCAATTGGTCGAGATGGTCTAGATGGTCTAGAACCCGTTCAAAATGGGAGAGAATTATGCCCGCCATAGACCGGCCAGCCGCCGAAGTTCACCTCGCTTTGAAAAACGCAATTGCCACCTGGGAACAGGCCCAACACAACGCCGTGGTCTGTTTTGCCGAGGTGTTGCGGCGCAAGCTCTATCTCGAATTGGGCTACAGCTCCATCCAGCAATATGCGCGAATGGATTTGAAGTTTTCCGAAACCCGCACCGGAGATTTTGTACGGCTGGCGCGCAAGCTGGGCGAGTTGCCGGTATTGCGTGAGGCGATTGAAAGCGGCGACGTGGGTTATACCAAGGCTCGTGACATCATCACTGTGGCGACTCCGAAATCGGAAGCCAGTTGGGTGAATGCTGCTCGCAACAAATCGCGGGCCAAACTGGCTGACAAAATTCGTAAGGTGAAGGACAAGGCCGCGCGGCGGCGCAAGAGCAATCCGACCCAGACGGAATTGTTGCCGACGCCGGTGGACACAACCGTGCGCGAGGTGCCGGTGCGCGTGAGCCTGGAAATGTCGCCGGAGCAATACGCGCGCTATGAAGAATTGATGGCGCGGTTGGGTTTGGGCAACAAAGTCGAGGCCGTGCTGGAGGGGTTGGCGGGAACATTGGAACGGGCAAGTCGCAGTGAAAAAGAGAGTTGCGAAGAGACCACCCCCCCGGGGGGCAAATCCGGTACAGGTCGTGGTGCACAAATGCCCAGACTGCAACGAGGCGGCCATCCATACTAATCGGGGTGAATTGAGAATTTCGAAGGAAGAATTTGACCGGCTGAAAGAAGACGCCCACGTCTACGTCGATGGAGGCAGGAACACCTCGGCCATCTCGCCCAAATTGCGGTTGCAGGCCCTGTCGCGCGACCGCCACGCTTGTGCGTCGCCCGGTTGCCGGCACACGCACTTTTTGCATGTGCACCACATCGTGCCGCGCGAACTCGGTGGCGATCACGAGTCGGGTAATCTGATCACCCTATGTTCCGGCTGCCATCGCCAGCATCATCGCCAGCAAGGGCCTATTCGTAAGCCTTCGGCACCGCACATATAAACACAAACGGTTCGGTGCCGGTATTGCGGAACTGGTGCGTCTCTCCGGGCGGTACAAACGCGAATTCACCGTTGCCAAGGGGATTGGCATTGCCATCGCCGTCCATCAACGCGCCCTGGCCGGACAGAACAAAATTCAGGTGTTCCACGTCGTGGTTGTGGTGGGGCGAGTGGCCGCCCGGTTCCAGCGTAAAAACCCGGAATGAAAAATTGGGCACGCCGTCTTCGCTGCCGAGCACGAGTTGTTTGGTGATGCCCTTGACGCCTTCCAGGTCGACGGAAGTTTTATCGACTTCGCTGAGTTTGCGGATAATCACGAGCTGACCTCTTTATGGGGTTGAAAACGGTAGTCTGCGCCGTTTATGATAAGCAGACAACGAGAAAGTGACAAAGCCATGGCAGACGATATCATCATCAACGACAACATCACCGTACCTGCGGCCGAGCTCAGCTATACCGCCAGTCGTGCCAGCGGTCCCGGCGGCCAGCACGTCAATACGACCGATTCGCGCATTCAGATCCGCTGGAACCTGGACGAGAGTGTGGCTTTCACCGACGGTCAGAAAAACTGGCTGCGCAAGGCCCTGCAATCGCGCCTGACTGAAAGCGGTGACCTGATTCTGGCCAGCGACTCGCACCGCAGCCAGCGGCGCAACCGGGAAGAAGTCACCCAGCGACTGGGTGCGCTGTTGCGCGAACATCTGGTGCCGCCCAAGCCCCGCCGCAAGACCAGGCCCACGCGGGCCAGCAAAGAGCGGCGCCTTGATGACAAGAAGCGCCGCTCGATAATCAAGAAAGGTCGCGGCGGAAACCAGCGCGACGATTAGTCCCCCGGATCAGAACTCCATTCGAGCCGTCACTGAAATATTGCGCCCCGGAGCCGAGACCTCTTGGCCCGGCTGCAGGTCGCCCACCGCCAGAACCGCTTCACGGGTAAGGTGGTCGTTGTACAGGCGGTCAAACAGGTTGTCCACCAGCACGCCGAACTGCCAACCTGCAACGGGCTGACTCTCCAGTCCCACATGCCAGATGGCGTAGCCGCTGGTGCGATCTTCGGCAAAAAGTGGGTCGATGTTTTCCTGGCTCGAAGCAAAGGTGGCGCCGCCGCGCAGCCAGGTTGTGCT
>JADGEP010000095.1 GCA_016744275.1 Candidatus Krumholzibacteriia bacterium
AGCCGTGGCAGGTTGGCAGTCAGACGTTTCTAGACGGGCTCGGTCATTGCTCGTCCGGCAGACGCTGTAAATGTAACCCATTGTAAACATTGCAATAAAGAAATACTTGCACGCGAATTGCGAAAAGGCACAGCCCTTGATATAGAGGTGTGAACGAATTTGAAATGCTCACCCCTGTGAATTGGAGATAGAAATGGGCAAGATCATTGGTATCGATTTGGGAACAACCAACAGCGTGGTCTCGGTCATGGAGGGCGGCGAGCCCAAGGTGATCCAGAACAAGGAAGGCAACCGCACGACCCCGTCGGTTGTTTCCTGGAATAAAAACGGCGAGCGCATGGTCGGCCTACTGGCCAAACGCCAGGCTGTGACCAACCCGACCGATACGGTCTATTCGGTGAAGCGGTTCATGGGCCGCCGGTACGACGAAGTCAGCACCGAGATGACCGAAGTGCCTTACGAAGTGGTCAAGGGCAGCAACGGTGAAGTGCGCATCAAAACGAGCCACGGCGAGTTTTCACCGCCGGAAATCAGCGCTCAGATTTTGCGAACTTTGAAAGAAACCGCTGAAGAGTATCTGGGCCAGCCGGTCACCGAAGCGGTCATCACGGTCCCGGCGTATTTCAATGACGCTCAGCGCCAGGCGACCAAGGATGCCGGCAAGATCGCGGGCCTTGAGGTGCAGCGCATCATCAATGAGCCCACTGCTGCAGCCCTGGCCTATGGCCTGGAGAAGAAGGGCGAAGAGACCATTGCCGTCTTTGATTTGGGTGGCGGTACGTTCGACATCTCGATCCTCGAAATTGTCGATGGAGTGTTCTCGGTCTTGGCGACCAACGGTGATACCCACCTGGGTGGCGACGACTTTGATCAGCGCGTGATCGATCACCTGGTCGACACCTTCGTCAAGCAGGAAGGCATCGACCTGAGCAAGGACCCGATGGCTGTGCAGCGTCTCAAGGAAGCGTCGGAGCTGGCCAAGCGCGAGCTGAGCACCTCGACCCAGACGGAGATCAACCTGCCGTTTATTACGGCGGATCAGAATGGTCCCAAGCACCTGACCCTGACCCTGACGCGGGCCAAGTTCGAGTCTCTGGTCGAGGATCTTGTTGAGCGCGCCATGGGCCCTTGCCTGGCCTGTATCAAAGATGCCGGCTTGTCGCCCGCAGACATTGATGAAGTGCTTTTGGTGGGTGGCTCGACCCGTATTCCTGCGGTGCAGGCCAAGGTTGAGCAGATTTTTGAAAAAGAGCCCAACCGTACGGTGAATCCCGATGAGGTCGTCGGCATGGGTGCTGCGATTCAGGGTGGAGTCCTCGGTGGCGAAGACATGGACATCGTCCTGCTGGATGTCACCCCGTTGAGCCTGGGTATTGAAACCCTGGGCAGTGTGATGACCCGCCTGATCGATCGCAATACGACCATCCCGACGAAGAAGTCGCAGGTCTTTTCAACGGCGGCCGATAGCCAGCCCACGGTGGACATTCATGTCCTGCAGGGCGAGCGTGAGATGGCCGGCGACAACAAGACCATCGGTCGCTTCCAGCTGACCGGACTGCCGCCAGCTCCCCGTGGTGTGCCTCAGATCGAAGTCTCCTTCGACATCGATGCCAACGGCATCCTGTCGGTCAGTGCGGTCGACAAGGCCACGGGCAAAGAGCAGTCGATCCGAATCCAGGCTTCCAGTGGTCTGTCTGACGATGAAGTTGAAAAAATGGTGCAGGACGCCGAGGCCAACGCCGACGCAGACAAGGCCAAGCGCGACTTGATCGATGTGCGCAATGAGGCGGAGGCGAGAATCCACAGTGCCCGCAAGAGCATGGAGGATCTGGGTGATGATCTGGAACCGGCGCTCAAGGAAGACGTCGAGACCAAGGTGAAGGCCCTCCAGGAGCTGCTGGCCAGCGAGGATGTGGAAATGATCCGCACCGCCAGCGACGCCCTGATGGCTTCGGTCCAGGAGCTGGCCAGCAAGGCCTACGAGAAGGCTGCGGCAAATCAGGAGGCTGGTGCCGAGGAAGCGCAAGCTCAAGGTGGCGGCGAGGATGCTGGCCCGGCCAAGGATTCGGCCAAGGACGACGGAGCCGTGGATGCGGACTATGAAGTTGTCGACGACAAGTAGAGTCGCTTCGCAAGGGCTTTTTGGTTGACGATTCTCAAAAAGATGGTATGGTCGGGTTTCGGGAAGACAGATCCCGCACCCGGCCAACCATCCTTCCTGGCAAAGGCACCTCATTCGGTGCTCAATCCGTCAATCCGGATAAAAAAAGTCTTTGACCTGACGATTCTAATTGGTTAATCTCAGGTCACAGCTTTTGAGAATCATTCGCAATTAGGGCGGTCTGGTTTGCAGACGCACTGATTGGGAAGAGATTCGAACCCGCAAGAGTATCGCATCCGGCATGACGGCAACACTTTGGCTGATTTTGCTATTAGTGAAGCAAACCGGATGAGAGTAGAAATTTCCGGAACTTTCGGCCCTATCTCGTCGTAATGCTTTATCGCAGACGAGGTGTACAGATCTGAAAAGGTAACCATTCAGGTCAAGATTTAGTCAGATCAGCGGTTCTTAGGCAGAGAATAAAAACGGAGAGCACAACGGAGGCAGTGTCGTGTACGAAGTGGAACTGAGCAGTGATCGCCGGGAAGACTCCAGTCTTCAGCATTACCTGCAGACGATTGGCAAGCATGCCCTGCTGACACGCGAAGAGGAATTTGAACTGGCCCGCCGGATTCGCACAGGCGATAAGGCCGCGCTGGACAAGTTGGTCAATTCCAACCTGCGTTTTGTCGTCAGCGTCGCCAAAAAATTCCTCAATCATGGCCTCAGCTACATGGATTTGATTGCTGAAGGCAATATTGGTCTGATCACCGCTGGCAAGCGTTTTGATGAACGCCGCGAGTTCCGGTTCATCTCCTACGCCGTGTGGTGGATTCGTCAGGCCATTCAGAAGGCCATCGCCGAACAAACCAATACCGTGCGGTTGCCGATCAATCGTTCGCAGCAGGCCATGAAAATGAAGCGCGTTTCCCAGACCCTTGAGCAGAAGCACAAGCGCAAGGTGAACGAAACGGAAATCGCCGAAGCCATGAAGCTGGACCTGCGCAAAATGGGCCAAATTCGCGCGGCGAGTCGCCCTTTGGTGAGCTTGGACCAGCCGTTGTACGATGATGATGTGACTCTGGCTGACACCTTGGCCGACCCTGAAGACATCACTCCCGACCAGGGATATGTCTCGGACGAATTGGTGCAGGAACTGTCTGACGCCATGGATCTGTTGACGGCCCGTGAACGGGACATCGTGACCCGCTATTACGGCTTGGGCAATGAAGAGACCGCTTCCCTGGAAACCATTGGGCAGGATATCAATTTGTCCCGTGAGCGGGTGCGGCAAATCCGCAACCAGGCCTTGAGCAAGATGCGTCAAAATGGCCATGGCGAACGCCTGGTCGACTATCTGACTTAATCGATTGTCGGGCGTCTTTTTAGGGAAACTGGTTGGCGAAACAGGTTTTCCCTCGATGAGACACGTTTTCCTTTGACAAGGGACGCGGCAATTGTTTAATTACGCCTCCCGGTGGGCGATTAGCTCAGTTTTGGTTAGAGCACTTGCTTGACAGGCAAGGGGTCACTGGTTCGAGTCCAGTATCGCCCACCACCGCAAATCCAGATCGCAAATCCAGATTTCCCGTTGCCGCCGCCCGGCATCGGGATTTTTATTATAGGCGCAGTATGATACGGTGCGCACTCGAGAAGGCTTTTGGAATTTCCACCCGAGGATGGATGACCGGCATGTCGAAAATCACCCTGACTTTGCCCGACGGAAACAACGTGATGATTGAAGAGGGCCAGGCCTACGGCGAGGCCGTGCGTCAGATCGGCGAAGGCCTGTTGCGCAATGCCCTGGCGGTGACTGTCGATGGCACCCATCATCCTCTGAACGAAGAGGCCACCCATGGGGGCGACCTGCAGGTCATCACCCGCAACAGTGACGAAGGTCTGCAAACCTTGCGTCATTCGGTGGCTCATCTGATGGCCTGGGCGGTCCAGGATCTTTTTCCCGGGGTCAAGTTTGCTTTCGGTCCCGCCATTGATTCGGGTTTCTACTACGACTTCGACCGCGGTGAGCCGTTCAGTGAAGAAGAGTTGACGACCATTGAAAATCGGATGCGCGAGTTGGCCAAGCAAAAAGTGCCGGTGGTTCGCGAAGTGGTCACCCATGATCAGGCCCGAAAAATGTTCGCCGACCAACCTTACAAGCTGGCCCAGATCGAAGACCTCACCGGCGAAGAGCTTTCCATCTATCGCATGGGAGAATTCACGGATTTCTGTGAAGGTCCGCATGTGCAAGATAGCAAAGACCTGAAGGCGTTCAAATTGCTGAACGTCTCGGCCGCACACTGGGCCAAGGATCACACCGCGCCCATGCTGCAACGGATTTACGGCACGGCCTTCTTCAAGAAGAAGGACCTGGACGCCCACCTGGAAATGCTCGAAGAAGCCAAGAAGCGCGATCACCGCAAGCTGGGACGTGAATTGGACCTGTTCGGAATTCAGGAAGAAGCCGGTCCCGGTCTCTCGTTCTGGTACCCGCGGGGCGATATTCTGCGCGAACAAGTCATCGATTATTGGAAGGGCATTCATCGCAAGCGGGGCTACCGCACTGTGACCACCCCGCATATCAGCCAGGCGGGGTTGTGGGAAACGTCTGGCCATATGGAATTCTATCGCGATGACATGTACGTCTTCGAGCAGGATGGCAAGCCATACGTGGTCAAACCCATGAACTGCCCGGGTCACATCCTGATGTTCAAGCGCAAGACCCGCGGCCACCGCAGTCTGCCAGTCCGCTTGGCCGAACTGGGCACCGTCTATCGAGCTGAAGATTCCGGCGCCTTGCATGGCCTGATGCGCGTGCGCGGCTTCACCCAGGATGACGCCCACATCTTCTGCACACCCGAACAGTTGGAAGATGAAGTGGGTGGGTGCATCGAATTGGTGAAGGAGATTCTGGGCACATTTGGTTTTGACAGTTTCAAGGTTGAACTGTCTGTTCGCGACAGCCAGGATACCAGTAAGTACGCTGGCACGGACGAAGAGTGGGAGGCGGCCGAAGCGTCGCTCGTCAAGGCCATGGATAAGCATGGTCTGGACTACAGTCGCGAAGAGGGCGAGGCTGTTTTTTACGGCCCCAAAATAGACGTGAAACTGATCGACGCCATTGGCCGCACCTGGCAGGCCAGCACGATCCAGTTTGATTTTAATCTGCCCCGCCGATTTGAAGTGACCTACACCGACAGCGATGGACTGGACAAATACGTCTACATGGTGCACCGGGCGATTTTGGGTTCGCTGGAGCGCTTCATTGGTATCTTGACCGAGCATTTTGCCGGTGATTTCCCGTTATGGCTGGCACCTGAGCAGGCCCGCGTGCTTTCAGTGAGCCGGGACCAGCACGGATATGCCCAGGAAGTGGCCGATCAGCTGCAGGAGTTGGGAATCCGGGCCGAGGTTGATGTCAGGGATGAAAAGATCGGTTTCAAGATTCGCGAGGCTGAAGTCTTGCGGGTGCCATGGATGCTGGTTGTTGGTGGCCGCGAAGCCGAAGCCGGCGAAGTGTCGTTGCGCATCCGGCACAAGGGCGATCAGGGAGCGAAACCGATCGCAGAAGTGGCGCAGGAACTTCTTGACGAAGTGGCCCGCAAAAGCTAGATTGTGGCAACTATTACGTTGATTCGGGATGGGTAGACGGCCTTTGGAGCCGTTCCCCGAACAACGGATCCAAGCAGAGGTCCGCCCTCTCACCGTAGCTGGCCCAGGATTTCCGGATTTTATGCGGAATCCCCCGAGGCCCAGAGCGGTTTTAACCCGGTAGCATGCGCGCATTGAAGTCCAGGTGGACTTCGCGGGCGTCTTCCTTGGCGGACCATCGTGTCCGCCGTTTTTTGTGCCGTGGACCGTGTTTGGTTCAATTTTTGGTTCCTTCAGGAGGTAGGGCTTATCAAGGGTAGCAAGGTGACTCGGGTCAACCGGATGATCAGGATTCCCCAGGTGATGGTCGTCGATGAGACAGGGGAGCAGTTGGGCGTCCTCAATACGCTTGAAGCGATCTCCATTGCCGAGGAGCGAGGACTGGATCTGGTAGAAGTGGCTCCCACCGCCCGTCCGCCCGTATGCAAGATCATGGACTATGGCCGGTTCAAATACGAACAGGCCAAGAAGGCGAAGAAAGCCAAAGCGGCATCACACACGGTCAAAGTCAAGACGATCCAGTTTCGTCCCAAGACCGATGACCACGATTACCAGTTCAAAAAGAAACACATCATCACGTTTCTTGAGCAGGGTAATAAAGTGAAGATTCAGATGCGGTTTCGCGGACGCGAGATCACGCACATGGATCTGGCCATGGAGTTTTTGAGCCACCTGGTGGGTGAACTTGAGGAGTATGGAACTCCCGAGTCCCGTCCCCAGCGTGAAGGGCGCCTGATCACTTTTGTGGTGGCGCCGAACAAGGCAAAGTAATCCGGCCGTCGGGATTGTTTAACCCGTCGGGATAGTTTAACCCGGCGGGGTTGTTTAAAGAGAGGCAGAATAATGGGCAAGGGCAACAAGATGAAGACCAACCGTGCCGCGGCCAAGCGATTCAAGCTGACCGGCAGTGGGAAAGTCAAACGGAACAAGGCCTTCCATGGCCATCTCTTCACCGCGAAGAGCCCCAAGCGGCTGCGCAACCTGCGTCAGGGGTCGACGGTCGCCAAGAGCGATGAGCGTCGGGCCAAGCGCATGCTGGGCTGCGGTTAGAGAATTCTGGACAACTGATCACTGCTCGGGATCATGACTCTCAAGAGTTTGATCTGCTGAGCGTTGGACACGAAAACACACCCCATCCCAAGGCTGATGCCGAAGGGTTGTCGCGGGTGAAAGAGGAGGCAATGAGATGCCAAGAGCAACTAATAATCCTGCCGCTAAAGCGCGCAGGAAAAAATATCTGAAACGGGCCAAGGGTTTTGTCGCGAGCAAGAGCAAAACCTACCGTCAAGCACGTGAAGCCGTCGACCGCGCGTTGTCCTACGCGTACCGGGATCGCCGCAACAAGAAGCGCGAATTTCGCCGCTTGTGGATCACTCGCATCAATGCTGCAGCTCGCCTGAACGGTCTGAGCTACAGTCATTTCATGAATGGCTTGAAGAAGGCCGAGATCGACATTGATCGCAAGATGCTGGCTGATCTCGCCGTGCACGACTCGCCTGCCTTCGCCAAATTGGCAGAGGCGGCCAAGAGCGCGCTCTAGCGGTTCGCGAGATTCAAGGGGCCGCGCCAGATCCCGCCTCATTTTTTGATATCCGCAAGGATTGGCCACACCGGTCGGGAAGTCTTTCTCGATCGGTCTGGCTTTCCGGTTCAACCATCATGCCGGGTTTCCCGGCAGAGGGGATCTCGATATGAAGGAGACCATCGACCGCCTGCGGTCCGAAGGTAGCGAGCGTATCAAAGCGGCCGCCACTGCGGCTGATGTAGAAGCTGTCCGAGTGGCGCTTCTGGGCCGCAAAGGTGAAGTCACCCTGCTGCTGCGCGCTCTCAAGGATGTTGCCGCCGATGATCGGCCGGCCATGGGTTCGGAGCTCAACCGGCTGAAGGTTGACCTGGGAGATCTGTTGTCGGTCCGCGATCTGGAACTCAGTGGTGGGAGCCGTGGCGATGCGGAGTCTTTTGACCTGACCCTGCCTGGCACATCGCCTTCGGCGGTGGGCACTAACCATCCTTTGGTATCGGTTCTCGAATCCATCTGCGACATTTTTTACGGCATGGGCTTCAGTCGCGGCGACGGGCCGGAAGTGGAATTGGATTATTACAATTTCACAGCGCTGAATTTTCCCGATGACCACCCCGCCCGGGACATTCAGGACACCTTCTACATCGATAAAAAAGTGTGTCTGCGAACCCAGACGTCGCCGGTTCAAGTGCGCTATATGGAGCGGATCGAGCCGCCTATTGCCTGCGTTTTTCCTGGCCGCGTGTACCGCAATGAAACGGCCGATGCGTCTCATAGTGCCGAGTTCTTTCAGATCGAAGGCTTAGTGGTTGACGAGAATATCAGTATGGCAGATTTGAAAAACACGGTGGATACGTTCGTAAAGAATTTCTTTGGCGCCGACGAACCTACCCGTTTCCGTCCGCACTATTTTCCTTTCACCGAACCATCGGTGGAAGTTGACATGCAATGCATGGTTTGCCGCGGCAAGGGCTGTGGAGTGTGCGGCCAAACGGGCTGGTTGGAAATCATGGGCGCTGGCATGGTGCATCCCAACGTTTTTAAAGCCGCCGGATATCCGGAAGACAAGTACACGGGCTTCGCCTTTGGCATGGGAATCGATCGCATCGCCATGTTGAAATACGGCGTCGGTGATATCCGCCTGCTCTACGAAAACGATCTCCGTTTCCTGAACCAATTCCGAGGTGTGCTGTGAAAATCAGTCTGGACTGGCTTGGCGAATATGTGGCCTGGGAAGACTCGCCGGTGGACCTGGCAGCCAAGCTGACCGCAGCCGGCTTGAACGTCGAGGGCATTGAGGAATACAAGCAAACCTACCCCAAAGTCGTGGTGGCCAAGGTTGTCCATCGGGAGCAACATCCGGATGCGGACAGGCTCAGTCTTTGCCGGGTCGACGACGGCACGGGCGAGCCGGTGCAGGTGGTTTGCGGAGCGCCCAATGTGCGCGAAGGAATCACGGTGTTGTTTGCCCAGGTGGGCGCTGTCTTGCCGGGCAATTTCAAGATCAAGAAATCGAAAATCCGGGGCGTGGAAAGCTTCGGCATGATCTGTTCGGCCAGCGAGTTGGAGATCTCCAACGAGAGCGACGGCATCATGGAGCTGGAAACGGATCTGGCGCCGGGCACTTCGGCCGATGAACTGTACGGTTTTGAGGATACGGTCCTGGACATCGAAGTGACGCCCAACCGACCGGATTGGTTGAGTCACGTTGGAGTTGCGCGGGAAGTGGCCGCCATCTATGGCACAAAGATGAGCCTGCCGGCGCGGTGGAATTCCCAGCAGAGCGGTGAGAGCCTGGGCGTTAAGGTGCGCATCGAAGACTACCAGGACTGCCGGCGCTTCACGGCCTTTGGCATTCAGAATGCCGAGCGCGGGCCTTCGCCGAAGTGGATGCAGGACCGACTGCGGGCCATCGGCAGCCGTCCCATCAACAACATGGTGGATATCACCAACTACGTGATGTTCGAACTGGGACAGCCCATGCATGCCTATGATCGCGCCAAATTGGCGGGCGGTTCGATCAATATCAAGCGGTCCGAAAAGGGATTGAAGGTTGTCACTCTAGATGAGCAGGAGCGTGAGCTGGAGGAAGGCACCCTGTTGATCTGTGACGAGAGTGGGCCCGTGGGCATCGCAGGTGTGATGGGCCTGGCCAACAGTGAAGTGGGGCCCGATACCACCGAAATTCTGTTGGAAAGTGGATTTTTTGACCCGATGCTGGTGCGAAAAACCAGTCGTGGCCTGGGCCTGATCAGCGAGGCTTCCTACCGCTTTGAACGCGGAGCAGATTGGGAGATGGTCGTCTTTGCGGCTCACCGCGCCTTGCATCTGTTCCAGGAGTTGGCAGCCGCTCGAATCGTGCCCGACTGGGCTGATCGCAGCGATCCGGATTACAAGGCCGCCGAAGATATTCCCTTGCGGGTGTGGCAGGTCAATCGGCTCATGGGGGCTGAGGTATCGACCGACCAGGCCGCGCAATACCTGCAGGCGCTGGGTCTCAAGGTTCAGCCCATGGGCAACCCCGGAGCCGCTTCCCGCAATGCGGTTAACATGATGGTCAAGGTGCCGTCTTTTCGGCGAGATTTGCTACAGGAAGTGGATCTCATTGAGGAGATCGTGCGCAGCCATGGCCTGGACAATCTCGAAGGCGGGGGCGGATTCCGCGGCAGTGAAGGTGGTGTGCGGGCGGAGAAGGACGACGCCCTGAATCGGGCCCGGGTCTGGTTCGCTGCCAATGGCTACAACGAAATGGTCACCTCCAGCTTCATGGGGGAAAAGGACCACGATCACCTGGGCATGCCGGCAGAGGACGAACGTCGCGAGACGATATCGGTGATCAATCCCCACCACGGTGGAGACACCCGCTTGCGCACGGTATTGCTGCCTTCCCTGTTGGGAGTGGCACGGCGAAACCTGAATGCCGGGGCCGCGGCTCCGGTGCGGCTTTTCCAGATCAACCGCACCTTTGTCCCGGGTGGCGCGAAACCGGCCGATACGCGGCATGAAGATGAGCAGTTGCTGCCCGAAGAGCCTCTGTTCCTTCAGTTTGCCGTTGCTGGTTCAAGCGAAACCGGAATTGGCGGCGTGCCGGCTGACCTCTTGGAGATCAAGGGCACCGTTGCGGCGTTGGCCAGCTTCCTGCGGCTGCCTTTGACCCTGGAAGTGGCGGATGTTGAGCCATGGCTGCAGAGCGGTACGCAGTGGCAGATTCGTGACGGGCAAGGCGCCTGCGTGGGGACGGCTGGTCGGGTCGAGCCCGCAGTGGCGGAGGCGTTTGAGGTGGAGGTTCCTGTCGCAGTGGTGGAGATCCGTTTGAGCGCAATGTCGCTGACTCCCGAAGCCATGCGATTCGAGTCATTTGCCCGCTTCCCGGCGGTCAAGCGAGACCTTTCACTCCTGGTCCCCGAGGCTGTTGCCTATGGATCCATCGAAGATTTGGTGAACCAGGCTGGCGGGCCACTTTTAGACACGGTGGAACTGTTCGATATCTACCGAGGCAAGGGCGTTCCGGAGGGTTTTGGTGCCTATGGAATTCGCTTGAAGTTCCGTTCGGCAAAGGGTAATTTGAAGGGGAAGGCTGTGGACAAGGCCATTGAAAAGCTTGTAGCGGCCTTGAAGGCGGATCTGAACATCGAACAGAGAGTTTGATACTGCTCTGTCGCGGATTTTGCAACGGATTGCAACAACTGAAGAAAATTGCAACAACTCA
>JADGEP010000096.1 GCA_016744275.1 Candidatus Krumholzibacteriia bacterium
GATGATGTCCATGGGTTTCAGATTGGACGCTTCCCAGCTGGGCCACAGCCCGGCTGCCAATGACATTGCCAGCGTGACTCCGGCAATGAACAGGAAGTCTGTCCATTGCAGCAGCACCGGCACCGTTTCCACAAAATAGACGTCGCCCGGCAAGGTGATGCCGAAGCGATCTAGGAAGAAGATGCCCGCCAATCCTACCGCGCTGCCAAAAAAGACTCCGACAGCCCCGAGCCAAACACCATTAAAAAGAAAGATCCCCATGATTTGGCTGCGCTTGGTGCCCATGGCCAGCAGGATGCCAATTTCCCGCCGCCGCTCGCCGACCATCATCGTCAGGATCCCGATGATGTTGAAGCCGGCGATGAGGATGATCATGCCCAACAACAGCACCATGATGATTTTTTCCAACTTGATCCAGGTGAAAAGGTTGGCGTTGAGGGCCATCCAGTCGGTGGCAAAGTAGTCGTCGCCCAGCGCGGTTTCAATCCGCTCAGCAACAACGTTGGCCCGCATCACATCGGCCACCTTGACGCCCAACAGGGATGCACCGCCTGGCTGGTAGCCCAGCATTTCGCCGGCTGCGGCAATTCCCGTGTACACAAAACGGCTGTCAAATTCGTACATACCCGTATCGAAATATCCGGTGACGACAAACTCCCGGCTGACCGCCGCGATGTTGTCCAAGTCCAGTTCGCCGTTTACCGACGTCAAAATGACGGTATCGCCGATGGCTGCGTAAATCGTATTGGCCAGATCCGCACCCAGGATGACTCGCGGCACACCGGGGCGATTGAGACTGCTGATGACTTGAGGGTTCGGACGAACATGCTCACTCATCGGCAAGACCGTGTCGATCAGATCCGGTTCGATCCCCCACACCACACCGGCCTGCGGCCGCGGCTGACCATAGGAATGGGCGGCGGTGACGAGCACCTCTTGCCGAATGAATGGCGTGACTCCCAGAACCTCGGGGTCCCCGGCGATCGAATCGACCACCGCGCCGATTTCCGTCAAACCTTCGGCTTTGCTGGTCACCACCGAAATCATGGGCATGTTTTCCACAAAGACGCGCTGCATCTCGGCGTGGAATCCGTTCATCACCGCCAGGGTGATGTTCAGCACCATCACTCCCAGAGAGATGCCCACAATGGCCGTGACGCTGCCCCGGCTGAGGAAGCGGCTATTGCGGCGACTGCGCAGGTAGCGGCCGGCGATGTAGCCTGCAAATTTCATCCTATTGCTCGGGCCGCATATGTGGGAAGAGCAATACGTCGCGTATATTGTTGGTATCGACCAGCAGCATCACCAAACGATCGATGCCCATGCCCATGCCGCCGGTGGGTGGCATGCCTTGCTCCATGGCTTGCAGGAAATCCTCGTCGATGGGCTGCGCTTCGTCGTCGCCCGCATCCATCAAGGCCTTCTGGTCTTCGAAACGGCGGCGCTGTTCACGCGGATCATTCAATTCGCTGAAACTGTTGGCCACTTCAAAGCCCGCGATGAACAACTCGAAACGTTCCACCAGGCCCTCGGTTTCGCGATGGGCCTTGGCCAGGGGCGACAATTCCTTGGGGTGGTCCATGACAAATGTCGGCTGGATCAATTCCGGCTCCACCAGCACACTGAACAATTCGTCCAGGATCTTGTCGCGGCCCATGCCTTTTTTGATCTCCGCCCCGTGCTTCTTCGCCAAAACCACCAAATCTTCGGTGGAAGTCTGCATCAAATCCTGGCCCGTTTTTTCAGCCAGAGCATCCATGAAACGCAAACGCACGAAGGGCTTGTTGAAGTCCATCTCGTACTCGCCGTAAGTCACTCGACCCTCGTCGCCAAAACCGACTGCCAACCGGCGCAACATGCGCTCTGTGAGATCCATCATGCCGTGGTAATCCCAATAGGCGGCGTAACACTCGAGCATGGTGAACTCGGGATTGTGCGTGCGGTCCATGCCTTCGTTGCGGAAGTCCTTGGCGATTTCGTAGACTTTCTCCAGGCCCCCGACAATCAACCGCTTGAGATACAACTCATCGGCGATGCGCATGTAGAGTGTCATATCCAAGGCATTGTGATGGGTCGTGAACGGGCGCGCGGTGGCCCCGCCATACAGCGGCTGCAAGACCGGCGTTTCCACTTCGAGGAATTCGTCCTCGGCAAAGAAAGCCCGGATGTCCGTGATGATTGCGCTGCGCAGTTTGAAACGCTCACGGCTTTCCAGGTTCATGGCCAAATCCAAATGCCGCCGCCGGCTCTTGTTTTCCAGGCTCATGTCGTGGAATTTTTCCGGCAAGGGCTGGATGGCCTTGGCCAGGAAGGTGAAATCCGTCACCTTGACCGTCAGTTCATCGGTACGCGTGCGAAAGAGCGGCCCCTCCACGCCAATCCAATCGCCGATATCAATCAGCTTCTGGATCTGCGCGAATTTTTCTTCACCCAGATCGTCCTTGCGGAAGTAGGCCTGCAAAATGCCCCATTCATCCTGGATGGGTACAAACAGGGTTTTGCCGGTGCCGCGCTTGGCCATGATTCGGCCGGGATAACGCACCGTGGTTTCGTCGGCGACAAGTTTCTCCTCGCCGGATCGTGCCTGCTCACTGGTGTGGGTCCGGTCGTAGCTGTAAGGATACAGTTCAACCGACTGCCCCAGCTCTTCCATCTTCTCCAACCGCATTTCGATCAGGCGGTGGGGGCTTTCTTCGGTCGGGTTCTGGTCCGCCGGATTTTGCTCATTCTTGGCCAAAACAATTCCCTTTCTCAGGACCTCAGCTAGGAGGTTTTTTTTCGGGCACCCATCCAACGCAGATAGGCCTCGGTGAACTGATCGATGTCGCCGTCCAGCACCGCTGTCGCGTTGCCGGATTCATGGTCGGTGCGGTGATCTTTCACCTTGGTGTAAGGCTGCAGAACATAACTGCGGATCTGGCTGCCCCAGGCGTTTTCCATTTTTTCGGCCTCGATGGCATCGCGTTCTCTTTGCCGCTCTTCCATCACCTTCATGTAGAGTTTGGCGCGCAACATCGTCATGGCGCTTTCGCGGTTTCGATGCTGACTGCGTTCGTTCTGACACTGCACCACGATTCCCGAAGGTTCGTGGGTGATCCGGATGGCGCTGTCGGTCTTGTTGACGTGCTGGCCGCCCGCCCCCGAGGCCCGATAAGTATCGATGCGCAAATCCTGCGGATCGACTTCCACTTCCACATCGTTGTTGACCAATGGGTAAACAAAGACCGAGGCGAACGACGTGTGCCGCCGACTCTGCGAGTCGAAGGGTGAAATGCGCACAAGGCGATGCACGCCAGACTCACTTTTCAAGTAACCAAAGGCAAACGGGTGGTCGATCTCGATGACCGCAGTCTTGATCCCGGCTTCATCGCCAGCCTGCAAATCCAGGGTCTTGGATTTCCACTCGTTGCGCTCCACGTGGCGGGCGTACATGCGATAAAGCATCTGGGCCCAGTCCTGGCTTTCGGTGCCGCCAGCTCCGGGGTGGATTTCGAGCACGGCCCCACGTTCGTCATCTTCGCCGCTGAGCAAAAACTGCGAGTCCAGTTTTTCGATGGCGCGTTCCAAAGCGACCACTCCGTGTTCAACTTCGCCACCGGCGTCGTCTTCGCCTTCTTCCTGCATCATCTCGGCCATCAGCTGGGACTCTTCGGCTTTTTCGGCCGCTTCATCCAAGGGCACCAGCCATTGCTTCAAGGACTGAACCTTGCGCAAAACAAGGGTTGCTTCTTCCTGGTCGTTCCAAAATTCGGGTTCAGCCTGGAGTCCCTCCAGGCGCGCCATCTCTGTCTTCAGGACAGGGTAGTCAAAGACCCTCCTTGAGGGTTTCAAGGCGTTCGAGGCAGGCATTGATACGGTCGAGCAGTTCTTTCACGGCTGGATCTCTTTCCCGGTATTATTCCTGCGAACCGAATGGCCCCTGTGGGCTCATCAGTCGCGTGTCAGAAGCCGCATGGTGCGGACTTCAAGTTCTGCGATCGTTCCATCGTTGGTGATGATTTCATCGGCTCGGGCCCACGCCCCGGACATGTTGGCCTGGGCCTCGATGCGGCGCCGCGCTTCAGTTGCCGACATCCGGCCCCCGGACCGACCTCTTGAGCGATCCACCAAGCGTTGCGCCCTGACTTCTGGCGCCGCCACCACCGCCACCACAAGATCAACCTCAGGCGGCGATGGCAACAGAAAATACACGGCGGCTTCGAACACGGCAAGCTCATGCTTGCCCTCGATCGCCAGTTTCTCCAGTTTTTCGGCCGCCAGCTGTGCCAGTGGCCCATGCATGATCTCATTGAGGCGCTGCAAAGCCTCGGGTTCGCCAAAAACGCGAGATCCAAGGCCAGCGCGGTCGACCACCCCATCACGCACGTACTGCGGCCCCAATTCCTGTGCAATACGGGCCTGGATATCCTCTCGCCCCAGCAGTTCGTGCCCCAACTGGTCGCCGTCCACAATGGCCGCACCGGCTCGGGCCAGAATTCCACTGACCGCCGACTTGCCCGCCCCCGCCGGTCCCGTCACAGCCCAGACCTTCATTGGCGACCGCATCATCCGTGGGCCTCGGCCCAATTTTCGCCTGAATGCATGTCCACGAGCAAAGGCACGTTCAGCTCCATGGCGCCTTCCATCCCCGCACGAACCAATTCCTTGGTCGCGGCCAATTCGGACTCGGGCACTTCGAGCACCAGCTCATCGTGCACCTGCAAGAGTAGCAAGGCGCTCGACCCGGTGGCCCGCAGCTCATCACTGATGCGCATCATTGCCAGTTTGATCAAATCGGCAGCGGTGCCCTGGATGGGCGTATTGACCGCCACACGCTCCTGAAAACTGCGGATGCGATTGTTGGCCGAATCGATATCCGGCAACAAACGCCGGCGGCCCAAAAGTGTTTCCACATATCCATCCCGGTGAGCCTGCTCGTGGGTTTGTTCGATGAATGTCTTCACGCCGGGATAGGTCTCGAAATAGGTCTCGATAAAGGCCGAAGCTTCTTTCACTTTCACGCCGATCTGGCGCGCCAGTGCCCTGGCGCCCATGCCGTAGATGACGCCAAAATTGATGGCCTTGGCTCGCGAGCGCATATCGGCGTCCACTTCTTCCTCAGCCACACCGGCAATCAAGGCAGCGGTGCGTCGGTGCACATCGGCGCCGTCCCGGAAGGCCGCCAACAATCCGGGGTCATCGGCCAAGTGGGCCAGCAGTCGCAGCTCCACCTGCGAGTAGTCGGCCGAAAGAAAGACATTGCCGGCATCGCGAGGCACAAAAGCCCGCCGGATCTCTCTACCCAGGGCCGTGCGGATCGGAATATTCTGCAGGTTGGGATCCGAACTGGAAAGCCGGCCCGTCGCCGCCACCGCCTGGTTGTATGAGGTGTGGATCAAACCAGTGTCAGGATTCACCAACTCCGGCAGGGTCTCGACATAGGTGTTCTGCAGTTTCGCCACCTGCCGGTATTCCAGAATCAGAGCGGGCAGTTCGTGATCTTCGGCCAAGGCGGTCAACACGGACACATCCGTGCTCCAGCCGGTGCTGGTTTTCTTAGTTGGCTTGAGGCCCAATTTTTCGAAGAGAATCACTTGCAACTGTTTTGGGCTGTTGACATTAAAATCTTCGCCCGCCGCAGCAATGATGCGCGCATTGAGATCTTTCATTTCCAAGTCAAAGCGGTCTCGCAATTCGCCCAGGAATTTTCGATCCAGGCCGATGCCATTGCGTTCCATCTGCAAGAGCACGGCCGAGACAGGCATTTCCATGGTCTGGAACAATTCTTCCAGATTTTCCAGACGCAACTGGGCGCCCAAAATTTCGTGCAGCCGCAGCGTGTAGTCCGCATCTTCTGCCGCATAGAGAGCCAGGCGATCCGCATCAACCGACAGGATGTCTTTCTGCCGGTCACCGCGGGCAAACAAATCACTGAAGGGCATCATGCGATGATCCAGGAATTCACCCACCAGATGATCCAGGCCATGGCTGGTGCGGCCCGGATCCAGGACATACGAGGCCAGCATTGTATCAAAACGAGGTCCACCCAGATCCAGTCCGTGGCGACCCAGGATCCATTCGTCGAATTTCAGGTTCTGCCCGACTTTCATGGCCTCGCCAGCCAGCACGGGTGCCAACAGTTTCTGGACCGCCTCCAGCCGCGTGTGTTCCTGTCCAACGGGAAAAAGGGTGCCACCGGCGGCGCCTTCGGGATCAGCATCGCGCCAAAGGATCGGCACGTAGGCCGGGGCCACCGGTTCACCAGTTCGGTCACGTCCCGCCAGGCAGACGCCCACCAGGCGGCAATAGTCCTGACGCAGGCCGTCGGTTTCGGTATCGACGCCCAAGGCCGCTGCGGGGTCCAGGGCTTTTAGCCAGTCCTGCAGGGCCGCGTCGCTGTCGAGCACGACATAGCCTCGTTCTTCCCTTTTTTTGACCCAGTCAATGGCGGGCTCTTCAGCGGCCGGCTCTTTATTCTTTTTTGGCTTGGGCTTGGGCTCGGTCTTGGGCGCAGGCGCTGCAGAATCTGATTCGCCGCCCGTTTCGTCGCCGCGGGCCTTAACCAGCTTCTGCACCAGGCCCAATACCCGGCGCAGGCCCAGCTCTTCCAGCAGGGCCGTCACGGCTGCACCTGTTGGCAGTGCGGTGTCCATCGATTCCCAATCCAGCTCGACCTCGACATCGTCCTTGATGATGAACAGATCTCGGGAAAGGTACACCTGGTCCTTGTTCTCACCCAGCACCCGTTTGAGGCGTGGGGTCAATTTGCTGGCTTCGAGCTTTTCGAACAGACTTTCCAAATCACCAAATTCCAGTACCAGCTTGCGGGCCGTCTTATCACCCACTCCCGGAGCACCGGGAATGTTGTCCGAAGTATCGCCGGCCAGGGCAAACACCTGGATCAGATCCTGCGGCTCCATCTTGTATTCCTTGCGCACGTCGTCGGCCGTGTATGCCGCCACGTCTTCACCCTTGCGCCCCGGCTTCAGCATGCCCGCCCGCTCATCCAGCAACTGCATGAAATCCTTGTCGCCGGTGTAGAACCAAACCTTGTCGACCACTCCGGCCGAACGTTTGGCCATGGTGGCCATCAGGTCGTCGGCTTCGTAATAGTCTTTTTCCACCACGGCAATGCCCCAGGCTTCCAGCAGCTCGCGCAAACGTGGCAATTGTTCCGCCAATTCCTCGGGCATGGGCTTACGGTTGGCCTTGTACTCGGGGTACATATCGTGCCGAAACACCTTGCCCTTCTTATCAAAGACCACGGCAATTTTTTCGGGGTCGTAGGTTTCAATCAATCGCAGGATCGAGTTGAAAAAACCGAAGGCCACGCTGGTGGTTTCGCCCGACGGTGAGGTCAGGGGGCGGTTCGCAAAAGCATAGTGGGAGCGATAAAACAGGGCAGCGCCATCAATCAGGATCAGGGACACGGGTCTCACCATTCTGGTCGGGGAAATAAAGTTGATGATCGACAATGTAGCGGGCCACGGCACGGCAGATGCCGGCATCCACCATTTGTTCTATTGAATTGTCCTGCCTGGCAGCACCGCTGGCCAACATAGCACGGACCGCCGTGGATGACACTCGCTGGTCGAAGTCTGGCACCAGATGCAAACGCTGCCGGTCAACACCGGGCAGGGCTGCCGCAGCCTCCTGAAGGTCATTGCCTTGCCGACCCAGGACCAACACCGGCACTCGTGACAGCAGTTCTTCCGGCCGATTCCACTGAGTAAAACTCGTCAGATTATCTCCCCCAATGACCAGCAACCACTGGTCGTCAGGGTAGATCTGCTGCAGATTGGCAACGGTATCGACGGTGTAGCAGCTTTGGCCGCGGTCCAATTCCAGAGTGTCGATGACGACGCCTGAGATGTCGGCGAATGCCAGGCGCGCCATTTCCAGGCGATCTGCCGCCGTGGCCTCCGACTGGGTTTTATGAGGGGAAAGCCAGGCGGGCATCACGTGAACAAATTGGGCCCAACGATTCTGCAGGACATGCTCGGCCATGGCCACATGACCGTCATGCACCGGGTCGAATGAACCCCCGAGAAGTGCCCGGATCATTTTCATCCTCCACACCGGCGAAACAACAGGCAGCGATTGTGGCCCTACTGCTCGTCCGTATTCTTCTCGTTTATCTGCTTCAAGGCCGACGTGGCTTTGCCATAGAAGTCGGTTCCTTCACCAAAACCGATCAGGTTCTCGTACATGCGCGCTTCGGTATCCGGGTCGTCCAACTGTTGGGCGATTTTGGCCCGGCGCCACATCACATCGGGAATCAACGTGCTGCCCGCTTCATCGACCATGACGTCATCCAAAACAATGGCAATGGCCGCGTAGCGTTTCAGCTGAGCGTAAACCTTGACCTGTTCGATCCGCTTGAGAACCATCAGATCGCTGATCTCCTGCATGTATTGCACGACCTCGGGCATGTATTTGCTGCCGGGGTATTCCTGGGAGAATTGTAAAAAGTGCAGGCGCGCCTCATAGGCACCCGTCAGGTCCCGCTCCACTCTTCCGACCTGGAACAGATAGGCCTTTCCCTCTTCAAAGAGCGCGTCTTCGACAAAAGGGCTGGTGGGATAATCCTTGCGCATGATCTGAAATTCCACCGAAGCCAGCGGATACTCTTTCATATCCATGTAAGTCAGAGCCTTGCGGTATTGGGCCTCAGCGGCGAGGCTGTCCACCGGATTGTGCCTGACAAAACTTTCGAAGGCCGCGACCGCCTGCAGGTTCTTGCCATGCTCGGCAAAGAAAACGCCGCGATCATAGGTGCCAGCCTGATACGGGTTTTTGGCAGAACATCCGCCACTTCCCATCATACCCGCCACCAACAGCATCAAAAAACCGGCGACTGCCAGTCGTCTATCCCGCAATACAAAACCAGTCCATGCAAAACGATTGCTCACGAAAGCCTCCAGAGGTTGGTCTTTGACCAGCCCAATTTCAGTCGCCGGTATTGGCGAAATAGATGGCCACCAAACCGGCCAGCGTGCTCAGGACGACAATTTCTTCGGCGCGGCTCTTCCAGCCGGATTCCTCGGTTTCTGCCGTCGTAAATTCGTATTCGTCGGTGTCCACGGCCGCAAAGTCGCCGCTGTCGAAGCGATCGCCAAATTTGCGCGCGATTCTTTCGTTGAGCAACAGGCGCCCTGATGCCTCTTCTGAAACTTCGACCAAGACCGAAACGGTCATCTCCCGGGCCACCCACCGACGCCAGATCCCAAGGGTGCGTCCCACATCCGGGTAAGCCAGATCGATATTTTGCACACTGTAGGCAAAGACATAATCCACGGCAGCCAGCCGAGCCGAATCGCTCACCGACACATAGATATCATAGCCTCTGTCGGCCAAGACACGGGCCGCCACGGCCTGAAAAATGTCGTCGCGCGGGTCATCCCGCATGGAAGCCAAGCGCACCGCCGCCGGTGCCGGTGGCAAAACCGAGGCTGCAGCCTCGGCAACTTCCGCCATCAAGGCCTCGGTCAGCCAGAGATTGGTCCGCACCGTATCGCTGGCCGCACTGCCCGGCAGGCCGGATGCGCTCTCTGCCCTGGCAACAGGCGCATCAGTCACCCATATGCCCGCCGCCATCAACATGATCGTGAGCAGAAAGCCTTGTTTCACCCGCAGCATGTTTGCCCTTCCTGAGGTCTCCGTTTGTGATTCTGTATGTGCACGTCGTAATCCCGCATTGCGCCAATCGGGCCAGCCTAAGTCGACGCCGTCGGCGTGGCCCAAACATCGTAGGCCGTCACGCCGCGGAATTCAGCCTTCAACCATTGCCCAGGCCGCAACCGCTCACCTTTGCCGACTTCACCCAGAGGAAGCAGCACCATCCCGTCCAGGTCGTAGCCGAAATGATAGCTCCGGCCGACCGCAAACGAAACTCCGGATTCCACTACACCGGCCAAGGCTTCGCGTTCCCGTTCATCCAGCCAAATTCCCTCATCGAGAGACGCCAGCACTTCAGCCAATCCGTTGGGATCATCCGGACCCGGCTGCACAATGTCATCCACCACGACGTCGAAGATCTGTCCGAGGCGACCCTCTTGCCGCGCCAGGCTGATATCCGTTTGCAGATCCATGATCAAGGCGGAACGATCCAGCACGACTTCAGACGGCACCTGGTCCGGCATTTTTGCCGAAGGAGTGCCGATTTCCGGCGAATAGTGATGCACCCCAAGGTGATCAAATTTCACGGCGGCCAGGAAATCGGCCAACTCCGAAAGATCTTCGTCTTCTTCACCCGGAAAGCCCAACAAGGCCGTCGACCGCAATACCAGATCAGGGCGCCCTTCGCGCAGGGCCTGGAAAAACGCCGGCGAGGATTTGTCGCCGCCCGGACGTTTCATCGCCTTCAAAATTCTGGGTGAAGCATGCTGGATCGGCAAATCGAGATACGGTGCCACTTTTTCGAGATCCAACAAGCGCCGCAAATCATCCACCGAAACCATGCCTGAATACAAGTACAGCAGCCGGATAATGCGCAGCCCTTCAATATCATTCAGATCCCGGACCAGATCGTAAAGCTTCTCGCCGGTGTCGCGGCCAAAGTCGCTCGTATTCTGGGACACCAGTTGGATCTCGGTCACGCCGCGGGCCACCAACCCAGTGACTTCCTGGACCAATTCGGCGCGGGAACGACTCGCCTGTTTGCCCCGGATCATGGGAATGCGGCAGAACGTGCAGGCGCAGTTGCAGCCCTCGGCAATTTTGACAAAGGCCACGTGGGGCGGCGTCAGCAAGGGGCGGTCCAACATGCCGGTGTAATGAACCGCCATCGGATCGTCAATCAAGGGCTCACTGGGGAACTCTGTTGAAGGCGCACCGGCCATTTCGAAAGGGCTGGTCGGGGGCGCCGCGGCCGCCGGAGTTGCTGCTGTCGCCTCGGGGACGGTTTCACCCGCACAAGCGGCCACCACCGCATCAAACTGTCCCACGCCCGCCACGATGTCCACTTCTGGAA
>JADGEP010000097.1 GCA_016744275.1 Candidatus Krumholzibacteriia bacterium
GCATGGACTTTTTCTCCTGGTTGTTCACCTGCGCCCAGGCGGGTGTCCGGGCCTGGGGCCAGATGGCGCACTTCTCGGTATCCGGGTTTTTGGCTATGGGGCTGAGCCAGATGCGCCAGATAATTCCGGTGCCCGAGAGTATCGCGAGCGTGGGTGCGGCGGCCCTGTTGGCGATGCTGCTGGTTTTGGCATGGCATCATTTGCGCCAAACCAGGCACCGCCGGGAGCGCCTCTTTGCTTTGTCTTATCTGGCCGTTTACCTGCCATTCTTTCTGTGGTGGATTCCATCAGATCCTGATTTTTTCCTGGCCACTTTATTGCCAATCTGGGTCCTGGTTTTATTGCTGATCGTCGACCTTGGGCAGCGTTGGCAATCACGTTGGTGGGTATTGCCGGTGGGACTGCTGGTCCTGGGCAACCTGTGGTTCACAGCCCGGCCTTTGCAGGCCGACCCCGGTCCGGCTCATCGTCGGGCCCTGGCCTTGAGCCAGGCTGTTGAACCGGGCACAGCTGTCGTGGCGGGATATGGGCTGGAGCAGGAATTGCGGTACCACACGACCGTGGCCGAAGTTTTTGAAGGCGACACCATGGGGACAAGTTTGATCCACGGGCGAGCCTCGCGTTGGCCATCAGGAGCCGTGGTGATCGAACGAAGCTACTTGCAATTGATGACCCGCCGCATGAACGCTGCCGACGACGTGTTGTTGCGAGCGTTGCTTGTCTACGACGAGACCAACGAAACCTGCCGCGCCCATGACCTGATGCCCGGTGGTTGGGGATTGTTGATCAGTGGTGTCGATCAACCGGCTGAGGCCTGGTCCATGGTCCTCAACAACCTGGTTGATCAGGTGGCGCTTCAGCTGTCCGAAGAAAGCCTCAACACTTCCCACTGATAGGGCAGGATTCTCTTACCCAGAGGATTGCCCAGGCCATCGCAACTGGCAACCCATTCCACCGCGGCTTTTTTCAGCACCCGCCGCCATTGCTTGATGTTGCAGCAATGCAGGTCATAGGTGCTGTCGAAGTGCTCTTCGCCGCGGGGGCGGTTGACCGTCAGGTGGCTGATAACGGTTTCACGCCGCGCCCTCTTGGTGGCGGGTTCCGGTTGCAGGTAATTCACCAATTGGGTCACCTTGCATGAGCCGCGCGCCGCCTCCCAAATGTCTTCTTCATCAAACAGCCAATCATAATCTGTCAGGCTCAGGCCCACGACGTACAGGGCGCCGGGCGCCATCATCTCAGCCATTTGGCGAAAGTGGTGCACAAAGGCGGCATCGGAGGGCAGGTGCCGCAGGGAATTGACGGGATTGAAGGCAAATTTGAGCGCGCTGGTGGGCAAGCCGCTTGCTTGAAGGCCTTCGCGAAAGTCCGTCATGTCTCCAGCAAAAAGGTGCCTGGGCGGGCAGTTCAGGCGTTTGCGGGCGTAGGTGAGTTGCCCTTCATCGAGATCATATCCAGCCACCCGGCGGCCGCGGCCCTCAGCCACGCGCAGGTAGCGACCCGAGCCGCAGGCGGGTTCGAACCACAGCCGATTCTTTTTCAGGGCGTGGGCCGTGTGGCGTTTTTCGATCCGCTCCAGGGCGTTGACTTCAGCGGCGGTGCCGGGCGTGTACAGAATGTCGTACAACATCGGGTCGGCGTACAGTCCGCTCACTAGTGGTATCCGATGGCCACGGCGATGACGAGAAAGATGGCCGCCAGGCTCATCAACATGGCGAACAAGGGCAGCATGAAACGCAACCATTGGGTGTAGGGAATCTTGGCCAGCGAAAGCATGGCCATCAGGATGCCGCTGGTGGGAATGACTGAATTACTGAAGCCGTCGCCACAGGTGAAAGCAAAGACTGCGGTCTGGCGGGTGATGCCCAGGATGTCCGACAACGGCGCCATCAAGGGCATGGTGACGGCTGCCTGCCCGCTGCCCGAGGGGATCAGCAGGTTCAAGGTCGATTCGAAACCGAGCATGCCGATGACCGCAACGTAGCGCGGCACCTGGCCCAGGACGCTGGCAGCGCCGTGCACGATGGTGTCCATGATCTGGCCTTCAGCCAGGACGATGCTGATGCCGCGGGCAAAGCCCACCACCAAGGCTGCGACCACCATTTCTTCCATGCCTTTGATGAAGGCTGTGGTGGCTTCGGCCAGGGGCAATCGCGCGATCAGAAACGCCACGATGCCCATGAGGAAAAAGCCGCCGGCCATGTCCGCCATCCACCAACCGTACTGTTGCACGGCAAAAATGATGAAGGCAAAAATGCCCGTGCAGGCCAGCAGAATGGCCGTGTGGTGCGCTCCATAGGCGACGTTGTCGGTGGGCCCTTCGTCGATGTCGAACCCGGCTTCGCCCATATAGGATTTTGAAGGGTCAGCCTTGATGCGGGCCCCGTAACGCAGCAGATAGACGATGCCCACGATGATGGCCAGAACCAAGAAGATGATGCGCAGGGTGAGCCCGCTGTTGAGGGGCAATTCGGCAATGCCCTGGGCGACGTTGACCGTAAATGGGTTGGTGGTCGAGGCGGCAAAACCGACTTCGGCGGCTATCAATACCAGGGCCATGCCGTAAATCCGGTCATAGCCGAGGCGCTTGGAAACGATCAGAAAGACAGGAATCAGAGGGATGAATTCTTCGCCCATGCCCAGGGTTGAGCCCCCGATGGCCATGACCACCATCAGCACGATCGTCAGGGCGGGTCCGCGGTCGCCAAGTTTGTTGAGCAAGCGGCCGATGGCGGCGGTGATCACCCCGGTGCGCTGCAGGATGCCAAACGTGCCGCCGATGATGAAGATGAAGAATATGATATCCGCCGCGGCTTCCAGCCCCCGGGGAATGGCTGACAGAAAGCTTTGCGCGCCAACGGGAGTGGCTTTGCCTTCAACCGGATCGCCCAACAGGGCGCCCCGAATCGAAATGTGTTTTTCCACGTGTTCAAAAGTGCCGGGCACCAACAGCGTGCGTTCCTTGCCTTCGACCAACTTGGTTTCCCGGTCGTATTGGCCCGATGGCACCACCCAGGTGAACAGGGAACAGACGAAGACCACGATGGTCAACAGCACAAAAACGTGGGGGACCTTAAAACGGGATCTGGGCTCGCTCACTGACAGCTCCTGATACTGGGGGGATTGGTAAGGGTTCTACAGTTCTTCAATCAGGCGGTGGTATTTCACTTCGCCCTGGAAAAATTCCAAGGTGCCGGGCACGAGTTCCTTGATCAGGAAGAACGAATCGTAGTCCGAGCCAACGTAACTGACGCCTTCTTCAACCGCCGGTGTGAACCCAAATCGGGCGTAATATTCCGGATGGCCCAAAGTGACGACTACTTCGGCCGCCGCTGCGGCGCAGGCATCGAGGCCCTGCTTGACCAACTCGCCACCGACGCCGTGGTCCTGAAATTCCGGATGCACCGCCAATGGCGCCAGGCCCATGGTTGCCGGACTGGCGTTGGTATCGCCGATGCTCACCGGCGTAAACAGGACATGGCCCACCACATCGTCGCCCATGGTCGCAACCAGCGAAATGGCGTTTTGGGCTTCCTGGCGCAAGCCATCGACCAGCACAGCCTCGCTGTCGGTCTCAAAGGCCAGTTTGTTGATTTCATGGACCCGGGCGTAATCGTCAGGTGTCTCGGGGCGAATGATACAATCCATCAGGCAATAGCCTCCTCAAGCACCGGGAGAGAAGCCCGGCGGGTTGGTGGTCGGCGATAAGGTCGAATCAGCTTGCCTTACCCGGTGCTCAAGCGCAACCCTCATTGGAGAGTCGGGCCCTTTTTCCTTTTGTGCCGCCATTGTCGGCCTGGCCTGGAACAACGGCGCTTTTCATAGGGGCAGGATAGGGAATGTCACGGCGGGATTCAACCCTTGCTCTGGCCTGGTATTCGGTGCAACAATCCGCTGCGAAGAACGAATAGAAAGCCGACGAGTGGACTCTTGAGCAGTCCCATTGGTGCCCAGATTTATTCCGGAGGTCTTGTTTTGAAGCGCTTGTTCCTGGCAATTTTCCTGTTGGCGGTCGCATCGGCCAGCCTGACCAATGTGGCAGTGGCTGAAACCGCACCCGGTTACGTCCTACGCTATGCGGACGTGACGGCTGAGCAGATCGTCTTCACCTATGAAGACGACCTCTGGCTGGTTCCTATTTCAGGTGGCAATGCCCACCGCATCACCAGCCACGCCGGCCGCGAAATGTCGGCCAAATTTTCCCCCGACGGCACGAAGCTGGCGTTCACCGCTGACTACGATGGCGGCGGCGATGTCTACGTGATGCCAGCGAGCGGCGGTGTTCCGCAGCGCCTGACTTACCACCCCAGTGGCGGCACGGTCCTGGATTGGACTCCCGATGGCCAAAACGTGATTTTCACTTCGAACCGGGAAGCGCCCCTCTATTCTTCTGAGCTTTACACGATTCCGGTTTCCGGTGGCATGGCCGCCCGCTTGCCTGTGGACCGCGGCGCCTTGGCCTCCATGGCCCCCGACGGCAGCGGACTGGCCTACAACCGCTTCGGTCGCCACACCCGCACCTGGAAACGTTATCAGGGCGGCAACGCCCAGGATGTTTGGGTGCTGGACTTTGCCCGTGGGGACATCACCCAACTGACCGACTGGACGGGCAGCGACCAATTTCCCATGTGGGGCGATGGCGCCATCTATTTCAACAGCGACCGCGAAGACGGCAACCTGAACCTTTACCGTTATGACACCGCCAGCAAGGTGACCACCCGCCTGACCAACTACACAGATTACGATGTCAAATGGCCCAGCCACGGCGACGGCAAAATCGTTTTCCAGTATGGGCCGGGCCTGAGCGTATTGGACACCGCGACGGGCAAGGCGTCTGCCGTGGAAATTGAAGTGCCTTCGGATCGCCGCCACTTGCGCGAAGAGTTGGTTTCGGTGGAGCCCCGTGCTGGCGCCTTTGGCTTGTCACCGGCGGGCGAGCGGGCCTTTGTTGTCGGGCGGGGCGAGGTCTTGAATCTGCCCACGGACAAAGGCGATGCCGTCAACCTGACCCGCACCAACGACAGTCGTGAAAAGAACGCCGCCTGGAGCCCGGATGGCCGTTGGATTGCCTTGGTCTCGGACCGCACGGGCGAAGAGCAGATTTATCTGGTGGATCAACGCGGTGAAAATGAGTGGAAACAACTGACCAAGGGCAACTTTGGTTTTACCAAGCAGTTGGTGTGGTCTCCCGATAGTAAATCTCTGATTTTCAGCGACAAATTCATGAAATTACACCTGGTCGATGCGGCCAGTGGCAAAACTACGGAAATCGGCCACAGTGATTTTGATGATGCCTGGGAACGCTGGGGCGTCATGGATTATTCCTGGTCGCCGGACAGCCGTTGGGTGGCTTACACGAGCCAGACTCACAACATGAACGAAGCGATTTTCCTGTACGATACCAAGGGTGGCAAAACCCACAAACTGACCGACGAGATGACCAATGACTGGTCGCCTTCCTTCTCGCCCGATGGCCAGTATTTGCACTTCCTGTCCAACCGGACTTTTGAGCCCACCATGGGGCGGCAGGATCAGAATCACATCTTCCTGAAACTGGCCAAGCCCTACTTTTTCGTATTGCGCGAGGGCGTGCGCTCACCCTTCCACGGTGATGACGTCGCCGTAGCAACGGGTGATGAAGAAGAAGAAAAAGAGAGCGATGAGAGCGCGACGGTCATCGATTTTGATGGCCTGGCCTCGCGATTGCTGGTTTGTGAAGGCGTTGAGGCGGGCAACTACTTCCGCCTGACGGCCGTCGACGGTGGCTTCCTGATGCTGGACAAGAAGGACTACGAGTTCATCAAGTACCAGAACGTGGATGATGGCACCGGCGGAGCCTTGGACCTGCTGAAATACTCGCTGGAAGACCAGAGCGCAAAATCCATCCTCGATGGCATCGCCAACTACCACTTGAGCGCTGATGGCAAACAGCTGATCTACCGCGCCGGCAATAGCTACGGCATGGTGAGCGCGGCCAAGGGCGGCAAGGTGGGCGACGGCAAGATCGACACCGGCGCCATCAAGTTGCGCATTGATCGCCTGGAAGAGTATCCCCAGATTTTTGCCGAAGCCTGGCGCATCCAGCGTGACTGGTTCTACGACAAGGACATGCACGGGGTGGACTGGCAGGCCATGTACGACAAATACGCGCCTTTCGTGGCCGGTTGCGGCACCCGAGGCGACTTGAATTACCTGATTGGCGAGATGATTTCCGAGCTGAACATCGGGCACACTTACATCTTCGGGGGCGACTTTGAAGACGGTGCGGATCGCGTGGGCACCGGCGCTCTGGGCGCGATGTTCACCGCCGAAAAAGGCAAAGATTATTACCGCATCAGCGAGATCCTGCCCGGCGTGAGTTGGGATACGCGCTACCGCTCGCCCTTGGCCTCACCTGGCGTGCCGATCAAGACTGGCGACTACCTTATCGCCATCGACGGCGTGCCCGTCAACGTGGGGGACAACGTCTATGCCCACCTGATCGACAAGGGCCGGCAGATGGTCAGCCTGACGACCAATTCTTCGGCCACGAACAAGGGCGCGGTAACCACCCGAGTGCGGGCCCTGCGCAGCGAATTTGGTCTGCGCTATCGCGATTGGGTCGACAACAACCTGGACCACGTTACGAAAAAGTCGGACAGCCGTATTGGTTATATTCATCTGCCGAATATGGGTGAAAATGGTTTGGTTGAATTTGGTCGCAGCTATTATCCCCAGACATGGAAAGACGCCATGATCATCGATGACCGCTACAACGGTGGTGGTTTCGTGGGCGACATGATTCTTGATCGACTCGAGCGCGTTTTGTGGGCTGTTTCCAAGCCCCGCGAAGGCGGCACCGGCACCAACCCCGAGCGGGTGCACCACGGCCCGGTGGTGGTGTTGATCGATGGTGATACCTATAGCAACGGTGAATTTTTTGCCGAGGCGATCAAGAAGCTGGGCCTGGCCACGACCATCGGCATGCGCACCTGGGGCGGGTCGACGGGCATCGAGCCCCATCAGAATATGATGGACGGCGGTGGCACCACACCGCCGCAGTTTGGCCTCTATGGCATGGACGGCGCCTGGCCTATCGAAGGCTGGGGCGTGGAGCCGGACATCGTGGTGGTCAACTTGCCCAACGATGTGGTGGCGGGTAAGGATGCTCAGTTGGACTACGCCATTAAATTCCTGCTGAAGCAACTGGCTGACAACAAGGGCAAGTGGGATGTGCCCGCGCTGCCGGACTACCCGGACAAAGCCAAGCCCCGGATGAGCAAGACGATCTATAAATAGATCTCAGATAGAGATCTACCAAATGACGAAGCGGCCACCGGACTTGATGTCCAGTGGCCGCTTCTTTGCCTTCCGGTTCTATTTCACCAAAGCCATTTTCTGCACTTTGGATTCACCATTCATCCGTGCTTCGTAGAAGTACACCCCGCTGGACACGCTCGCGCCCAAGTCGTTGGTGCCGTCCCACATCACGAAGTCGCTGGATTCGACGCGGCCGTCGATCAGCGTTTTGACCAATTCTCCCCGCACACTGAAGATCTTCAGGCTCAGGCGACCAGGCGCCTTAATCTGATAGTTGATCCGGGTGGTGGGGTTGAAGGGGTTGGGGTAGTTGGAAACCGCAAACGCTTGGGCCCCAGGCACCTCAGAAACGTTTTCGGGATTGCCACTGACACCAAAATAACTCAACACATTTTCCAGAACCTGGACCCTGGCCGCCAGAGGCGCGTTGATCTTGGCACTGGGATCGGTGTAGAGGTAGCGCATGTCATAGGGCATCGAGACGACCTTGTTGGTCGTATTGTAGGTGTTCAGTGTGGCAGCCGAGAAGTTGTAGGCTCCCGGGTTGCCATTGGAATCGGTGAATTCGGCCAGACGGGTGGCGCCGGCTCGAGTGGTCACGCCATCAAAGGTGTTGATCTGCAGGCAACCGCCGTAGGCGATCCAGCTGTTGACAGTCTGGAACACCGGATTTCCCGGAATTGCAAAGACCAACGGTGCGGTCTGGTTGGCAATGAATGAGCGGACATCCGGCGTGGTCACGTTCAGACCCATGACCGTTTCCAGGAAAGCCACACCCGAGGATCCGGCATTGATGCCCAGATCACTGGCGATGCTATCACCGGTCAGGAACAAGCCCTTGTTGCCAGAGGACATCCAGTTGACCAGAGCGCCAATATCGTCACCCGCGTCGACCGTGAAGTCGCCGTTGGAGATCGTATTGACGGCCATGTCGCCCGCGGTGTAGAGCATGTTGTCGTAGTGCTCGAGGGCCAGGCCACTGGTGCGTCCACCGACGCCGTTGCCAACACCCGAGTCGGGTCGATTCGTGTAGTAGATGTCATAGTCGACGCCGGCTACGTAGCCGAGGTTTTCCAGAGCACCGTACCACTCGTTCTCGCCGCCACGGTTGGCAAAATCGTTCCAGAACAGCATGCCAGGCACATCGTATCCGCCAAAACCATCTTCGCTGATGGTCGGCAGAGCGTGCACGACAAATCCCGTGTTGTAGGCCAAGGGGTGACTGAAATCGCCAAAGCCGGTGATGTTGGCCGGCAAGGTTGAATACTGCACGTCGCCACCCACGTCGTCACCGGCGCGGATGTAGTAGTGCAAGACGTCGCCGGGGAACAACAGGCCGGTGTCCGGCAAGTCGAACGCCCATTTGGCAGGATCGGGAATTCCGGTGCCGGGGTCGGCCGGCACACCCAAAGCAGTGCCCGCGGTGGGGGCCAAACGGAACGCGTCAAAGACGGGATTCGCGTCGATGACGTAGTGCAGTTCGGGCGATCCGGCCAGGCTGGCGCCGGTGCGCACGGGCACGATGTCGATCACGGTGGAATCGCCCGGGTCATTGCGGAGGTCCGCTGCCAGCGAGATGTTCTGCGCGGCGTCGAAACGCACATGCATGGATCCCAGGTCCAGGAAGTTGATGGCATCGACTTCCGGGAAGTTGTCATTGGCAATGCGCAACTCGTTGGTGGTCATGCCCGGTCCGCTGAAGGGATAGACTTGCACCGAAACGTTGTCCAGATAGGGCGCGGGGTAGCCGTCGTTGCCGACCCAGCCCCAGATGAAGCCCGCTTCCCAGACGCCAACCTGAACCTGCACATGGGTGCGTCCCGGTTCCATCAGGTCAGTGACGGGAAAATTCTCACGGAAATAGTCGCCGTCGCCGAAATAGACGCCGCTGCGATCTCTCCAGAGCGCGGTTTCCGTGGCCGCCATCGAGGTGCCCGAACGCACGCCAAATTCGTAAAAGATACCCGGTGCGTCAGCTGACAAATCTTCATGGCGGAAGACGTCAAATTCAAGCAGGATACCGTCATACGAAGGGTTGGGCCAATCCATGATTGGTGAGTTGGCCATGTTTCGCACTTGGAATGCAGGGCCTGCCAGGCCACCGACAGTATTGACGATGTAGCCCGAAGGTCCGTAGCACCAGTTGACGCAATCGGAGCCGCCAGTGCCGGGCACCACAGCGCCATCATCGATGAAGGCGATCTGGTTGGAATAGTTGGTGCGGCAAGGATCAACGTCCTCGAGCCCGCTCCAGATTTGGGTGTAGTCACCGACGCCGGGTGGGAATTCGATGACCCAGGGGCCCAGGGTGCCGTCCTGGAAATCGGTGGTGCTGACGAGGTCAGCTTGCCCGGTTTGACTGACGGTAATGGTGATGTCGTCGATCTGGCAGGCGCCGGCCGAAGCATGCGCACAATCGGCATCGGAAAACCCGCCGTCGGTGAACACGCGGAGCATGACCACAACGTCGGTTCCGCCGACAAGTTCGTTGGGCAGATAGGAGGTGGCTTGGGCAACAGTAGTGGAGCCTTCGCCATCCCAGGATGTCAGGTCGTTGAACCCGATCTGGCCTTCGATTTCAGTGCTGAGAAAGACATAGTCATAACCCGGCTCGGTGTCGTATTGCAGGGTGGCGCCGATGGCAACACTGGCGACCACGCCGGGATCCGAAACGGGCAACCGCAGGACCAGCAGGTCGTGCCAGTTGTCGCCGTAGCCTCCAACGACATCAAGTGAATCGTTGCAGGAGGCGAATGAAATGTCCCCACACCAGGCGGCCAAATTGCTGGCCAAAGCCTGGTTGTAGTTGCTGACCTGCCAGTGCGATTCGACGGTCTGGGTCAGGTCTTCAGAGGTCCATCCGTTCCATCCGGCTTCAAAATCGCCGAGGTATGCGGCGCCTGATCCGGTTCTTCCCATGAGCTGGATCGTATCGCCGGCGGCCTTGGAGAGATTGGCGCTGCCGCCAACTATCGTGTTGTCTCCCTTAAGGTAGCGGGGGCGTTCTTCCGCCCAGGAATTCATGGCAAGGGCCATGACTATGGCGACGATCGTAAAAATTGAAAGTTTCTTCATGATTCTCCCCCATCGTTGATGGCATCAACAAATGGTAAGCAAACTGGTGATGTGCGGTCTGAAGGGATGGGGCTTCATCCGCACGATGCGAATGACAAGAAGGATCCACCGAATAAGGTGCAGCGGGGCTGCTACGGTAGAAGGCTCCTTTACCATCGAGAGGGAGGTTAACCGGGTGAACAAAACGTCAAGTGCAGGATACAAACGCGCACCACGTTTCAGAAACTCCGGGCGGCCGATTTTCCCAAAACGCTATGACAAATGCATCGCGGATTGTGAGTGGAAAACAGCGACTGCGCACCTCAGGGGTAGCGGAAACTTCTTGTCGTTGTGAGTCGCGGTGAGTCGCTGTCGGAGAGAGAGTCGCTTTCGACTGACGATAGGGTTACGGCAGACGCCGGTCAATAGTTGCAAGTAAAAATGAAAATCTTATTCGCTGGCTGTAGCGATCAGAATTCTTGATGTCAGAATTCTGCATTCATTTGGTAATGGCTTTGTTGTCTATCGCCATTCCGGGAATGGCCTGTTCCCGGTTGGCCGCTCAATCGCGACGGTTGAATTG
>JADGEP010000098.1:0-6231 GCA_016744275.1 Candidatus Krumholzibacteriia bacterium
GTATTTGGAATATCCGCTAAACACACCCTCGATGCACCTAAAATGAAAGGCACCCAATGACTGAATCCCGCGGACAGTGGAGCGGCAAGTTGGGCTTTATCCTCGCCGCCACCGGCAGCGCCATCGGCCTGGGCAACCTCTGGAAGTTCCCCTACATCACCCACGAAAACAATGGCGGCGCTTTTGTGCTGGTCTATATCGCCTGTATCGTTTTGGTGGGCGGTCCGATCATGATGGCCGAGATCCTCATCGGCCGCAAAACCCAACTGAGCCCCGTAGGCGCCTTTCGGGTCATGAGTCTGGGCAAACCCGGTGGCAAGCTCTGGCAGGGTGTCGGTTTTCTGGGCGTCCTGGCCGGATTCACGATCCTCTCTTATTACAGTGTCGTCGCGGGCTGGACAATCCATTACACGTGGCTGGCGCTGTCGGGCCAATTGGCCGAATTGGCGACCAACCCTGAAGTTCTGGGCACCTACTTTGGCAGCGAATTCCTGGCCGACGGCACCCAACAGGTCTCCTATCACGTCTTATTCATGTGCTTGACCATTGGCGCCGTCTTTTTTGGGGTTAAAGGCGGTATTGAGCGGGTGGCCAAAGTTCTCATGCCCATCCTTTTTGCCATCCTCATCGGATTGGTCATCTACAGTTCCCAAACCAGCGGGTTTGGCGAAGCGCTGCGCTTTCTCTTTCAGCCGGATTTTTCGACCCTGACCAAAGGCGCCGTGCTGGAAGCCCTGGGTCACGCCTTCTTCACCTTGAGCCTGGGCATGGGCGCCATGCTCACCTACGGCAGTTACATCGGCCGCGACATTTCAGTCCCGCGGGCAGCGATGCAAATTTCACTGTTGGATACGCTGATCGCCCTGATGGCCTGCGTCATCATGTTCTCGATCATCAATACTTCGGATATCGAAGTGGCCAAAAGCGCCACCATACTCTTCACCACCATTCCCACCGTGCTGATCAAGTTGCCCGGCGCCGACATATTGAACGCTGTTTTCTACCTGCTGATCGGTTTTGCCGCTCTGACCAGCACCATCAGCCTGCTGGAAGTTGTCAGCAGCTACGCCATCGACGAATTGGGCTGGTCGCGCCGCCGCGCCACCCTGACGATGGGATCGGTCATCACGGTATTTGGCGTGCTCAACGCCCTGAGTCTCGGCGGCAATGATGCCCTGACGTCCATCAACCTGATTGGGCGCGAGTCCACCGCCGGTGTCTTTGGCACCATGGATTACCTGGCCAGCAACTGGTTCCTGCCCGTAGGCGGCTTCCTGATCGCCATTTTCACCGGCTGGCTGTTGAGCCCCAAACTGACCCGCACCGAGTTGGAAGACGGGCACGGCCTGATGAAAAGCTTCACTGGTTGGTTATTCCTGATCCGTTTCCTGGCCCCGCTGGCTGTGGGTGCCATTATTGTCAGTGTGATCCTGGGCAAGGAATACCAATAGTCGACCGGCCGCCGATCGGGAGTGCAGATGAATGCTCGCATGGGAATATTGTACGGAGCGCTGGTCACCCTGTTGGTGATGATGGGCGTGTGGTGGACCTATTTCCTGACCGGCGAGACCAGCGTTCAGGCTGATTTGCAAATGCAGAAAATGGCCACCGATCGCCTGCACGCCACCTTTTTGATCCAGGCCGATCCCCGCCTGATGGAAAAGCCCCACGAGTTCCTGAAGCCCTCCTTCCCCCACCTCATTTTCACCCGCACGGCTCAGGGCCTGGACATCCAGATCGACCCGGTGGTCGTTTCCAGCATCCAGGCCGGAGCCCAAAAGAAACGGCGCATGTTTGTCTTCGAAGGAATCTTCTTCCTCTCGTTGCTGGTGGCCGGTTCGGGCATCCTGATTTATTCCTGGCGCACCGAGGTCAAATACAAACAGACGCGCACCTTGTTTCTGGCCGGCGCCACCCATGAATTCAAGACTCCCCTGGCCAGCCTGCGGCTCTACACCGAAACCATGTGCCGCGATGGCCTCAGCGATGAGGACCGCACGCGCATCCGGTTCAACATGCTCGAAGACATGGGCCGGTTGGACAACCTGGTCAACGATGTGCTGGCACTCAGTGCGGGCGATACCTTCGACGACGGACCTCTCACGCGCCTGGACCTCGCCGCCGAAACCCGGCGGGTGATCAACGAATTGAAACGATACGCGGACGAACGCGGGGCCGAGTTCATTTTGGAAGCGGACGACGAAGCCGTCATTTTGGGCAATCAGGTCACCTTCGCCCTGGCTTTGCGGAACCTTTTGATCAATGCCGTCAAGCACAGCCCGGATGAAGTGCGCGTCGTGATCAAAGTCCAGGCCGGACGCCGCATCCACCGGGTGCATGTGGGCGACAACGGCCCCGGCATTCCCCGCCGGTTGCAGGACAAGGTTTTTGAGTGTTTCTATAGCGGTATTCGCGAAGGACGCAGCGGCGGGGCGGGCATCGGCCTGCATCTCGTTCGGCAGAACGTCGAGAACCTGGGTGGCCAGGTCGCTTTGGTGAGTGAAGAAGGGCAGGGCAGCACGTTTACCATCACGTTGCCCGCAGCGGGTGAGGAAGGTTAAGCAATGAAACGCCGCATCATGGTGGTTGAGGACGATGCCCATTTGGCCGATGGCCTGCGCATCAATCTTGAGCTCGAAGGATATGACCCTGTGTTGGCCCCCAGCGCCGAAGAAGCCCTGGAGATCTGGCGCCGTGGCGGCATCGAATTGGTGCTGCTGGATGTGATGTTGCCCGGCATGGACGGCTTTCAGTTCTGCCGCCTGGTGCGCGAAGAAGGCGACCGGGTGCCCATTCTTTTTCTGACCGCCCGTTCGGCGGGACAGGACCGCATCAAAGGCCTGGATGAGGGCGGCGACGACTATATTGCCAAGCCTTTTGACCTGAATGAACTGTTGGCCCGCATCAAATCCCTCTTCAGACGTCAGGATTGGTTCCGCGGACGCGAAGCGCCCCAACTGTTGCGCATCGGCAAAGCCGAGATCAATCTGCGCGGCTATCAGGCCACCACCGCCGAGGGCCCCGTGGCTCTCAAGGAAAAAGAGGTCATGATCCTGCGCCTGCTCAGCGAACACGAGAATGAACCGGTCAGCCGCGAAACCATCCTGGACCGGGTCTGGGGCTTTGGCGCCTACCCGACTACGCGCACCGTGGACAACTTCATTCTCTCGTTGCGCAAGCTCATCGAAAATGACCCCCGGCGGCCGCGCCACATCCTGACGGCTCACGGCGTGGGATATCGCCTGGTGATCAACCCCGACTCGGAGTCCTGATGGAGGCTTTCACCGCCCAATTTCAGGACCTGCTGAAGCCCTGGGCAACGCCGCAATCTTTTGACCCTCAGCTGGGCACCGCTGAGGCCGCTCACCTTCTGCTTCAAAAAGCGGAAGAGTATTTGAGCGAGGGTCAAAAGAACGAGCTTCCCGCCAAAGTCTGGGCCGAATACCTCGAGTTCACCCGCCACCCGGATTTTCTGACCCGGCTGGATGGTGCCCAGGAGCGCAACCGCTGGGCCGAAACGACTTTTGCCATCATCGACAAAATCGAGTTCTCCCTTGGAGACTTGCTCGCCCAACGCACCGGCGCCCATCCCGAAAAGGTATTGTTCCAGGAATTGAGTGAATCCGGTGGCGGCCATTGGGATTACGCCAGAATCCTCAGCCGCGTACGCTCGGTAGCGGCCCTTCTTTTGCGGGATGGCCCGGCGCCCGTCTTGCCGCCGGATGCCGACCGTGCCGCCGACAGCCCCCGCGTTGCGCTGTTGACGGGCAACGGTATCGCCTCGGCCTGCTGCGATCTGGCCTGCCTGACCCACGATATTTTTGTCACTCCCCTGAACGTTCACTTCAGCACCGAAGACCTGACCTGGATCTTCCAACGGCTGCGCATCACGGTGGCCATTTGCGATACCCCCAACCGGCTGACCCAGTTGTTGGAAATTCGCGAACAGACCGAGCCCGGATTCGAAATCTACACGCTCAATGCCTGCGACCGGGTCGGGCGCCCGGGCATCCACCGCCTCGATGAAAAACGGGCCGACCTTGATGTGCAGGAGATCGACGCCATCATTGCCAGGCGTCTTCGCCGCACCATGCACGAGCCCGCCACGGTGATGTTCACCTCCGGCAGCACCGGCCGGCCCAAAGGTGTCACCTTCAGCCAATTCAATTTGGTCAGCAAACGCTTCGCCCGAGCCGCCGCCTTGCCCGAGGTCGGGCGCCAGGAAGTTCTGCTCTGCTACCTGCCCCTTTTCCACACTTTTGGCCGCTACCTCGAAATGTTGGGCACCATCTTTTGGGGCGGCACCTATGTTTTTGCAGGCAACCCTTCGGTCGATACTCTGCTGAACCAATTCAAACAAGTGCGCCCCACGGCTTTGATCAGCGTCCCGGTGCGCTGGGTTCAGATCAGCGAGCGGGCCCTGCAAATCGCCCGCGACAGCGAAACAGACATCTCGTTGGACGAAATATTCCGGGATCTGGTGGGCGACCGCCTCTACTGGGGCCTTTCGGCAGCCGGATACCTTGACCCCAAGGTGTTCCGCTTTTTCCACCGCCACAGCGTCAGTCTTTGCAGCGGCTTTGGCATGACCGAAGGCACCGGTGGGCTGACGATGACCCCACCCGACGACTACGTCGAAGACTCGGTGGGCATCCCTCTGCCTGGGGTAAACGTCCGGTTTGGCGACCAGAGCGAGTTGCAAATATCCGGCGTGTACATCGCCCGTTATCTGCCCGAAGAAGCGCCCGCCGGATGCCTGGCGGTCGACCAGACTCCGGTGGATGACTATTGGCTGGCTACCGGAGATCTCTTCCGCAAGACCCAGGGCGAGCATCTGGAAATCGTGGACCGCATCAAGGACATCTACAAGAACAACCGGGGGCAAACCATTGCCCCGCGCCTGGTGGAATCGTTGTTCGACATGGTACCCGGCTTCAAACGCACCTTCCTGGCGGGAGACGGTCGCAGCTACAACACTCTGCTGATCGTGCCCGATCTTGAGGACGAAGTGTTGCATTCGCTCAAGGATGATGAGGCGCGGCGGGAGTATTTTGAACAGATCGTGACCCTGGCCAATCCAGGACTGGCTGCCTACGAGCGGGTGGTCAATTTTGCTGTCCTGGACCGCAACTTCAGCGCGGAGAAAGGCGAGCTGACCGCCAAGGGCACCTACAAGCGCAAAGCCATCACCAACAATTTTGACGAAGTCATCGCCACTCTCTACCGCAGCAATACCCGCAGCCTGCAAATCGGCGACTTCGAGGTGCGTATCCCCCGCTGGTTCTACCGTGACCTCGGCGTGCTCGACGATTCGATACTGGCCACGGAGAAGGGTCTGCAGAATAAGGAAGACGACGGCACCCTGCGCATCGGCTGGGGAAAAACCGGCCACGTGCGCATCGGCGACCTGGAATATCAGTTGCAGGACACCGTCATCGACCTGGGCTTGATGGCGCGGCAACCCATGCTCTGGGTGGGCAACAGCGCCTTGATCAATTTCAGCCCCTGCCGCGCTGGCTGGGACACCGACCACGGCCCCTTTGGCGAACAGGTTTTTCTGCCGGACCGTTCACGCCGCCAGTATTCCGGACCACCACGCAGTGGACGCGTCGACCGGCAATTGGAAAAAGTCGATGACCTCTGCCGCCAATCGCTTTTTGGCGACGCAGCCACCGCTCAGGAGGCCATCCGCCTCTTGAACCGAGAGCTGGAGCACGTCAGCCTGCAGCAAGGTTCGCTCATCCGGCGCCGGCTCGAAGCCCTGGCCAACCATGCCGTCAAGTCGGTGCGTTGCCGCGCCTATCAGGCCCTCGTATTGGACCAACCGGTGGCCGACTACAACCGCTACCTGCCGGCCTTCATCGAATCGGGCAAATCCTTTTTGGACAAGGAAAGCTTCGAGGCCATCGGCCGGGCCGCCATCGAACCACGCCGGCTCGAAGCCCTGCGCCAACGCCTGCACACCTACCGCACCCAGTTGCAATGGCCAACGACTGAAAAACGGCGCCAGGTTTTTGTGGACCTGTTCCACCTGCTGGCCGATTTTGGCCGCTTTCACCCCGAGTTTTACGGGCCCATCCGCGAAGAGCTCATCAGCTGGAACCTGCAGGTTGATGACCCCCAGTTGGCGGAAGCCGCCGAGCAGGAGATGAACAAACTTTCAGCCTGGCTGGAGACCAAGCTGCAAACCGGATACATGGGCATGGAGCCCAGCGCCTGGCAGGGCAAGGT
>JADGEP010000098.1:6241-10919 GCA_016744275.1 Candidatus Krumholzibacteriia bacterium
GCCTCAGTGAATCAGAAATCGCCCGCCTGCAGGAAGTCTTGATCGGCACCACTTTCCTGCGTCAATCAATCATCCTCAGCTTCGAAGGCGAAGACGTGGCGCTGCGGGAAATCGGCCCCGGTGGCATCTTTGTCTCGCGCATCATCTCACGCTATGAGGATTCACGTTACCGTGTCAGCGTAAATACCTTAAAAGGCAAGCACTTCGACCTTCAACTGATCATCAGACAGGACATGGATCAGGCCCTGATGGTCGATACCATTTATTGGTACATTGCCCTGCGCGGATACCCTTTTGGGACCCCCATGTTGCCCACTTTTGGCTGCTGCCGGCCCGAGCTGGGCGCCCTTTCCATGGCCTATGTGAGCGACCTGACGGTGTGGGAGAAAATCCGGGAATTCAGTTCCGTGCGTGGCCCCGGCACACAGCCTCCTTCGCGCATGCGCTGGCACCAGCTGATGGTGCGGGCCATGACCGTGGTTGTGCGCGGCTGGCGCAACAGCGAGCGGCGCATCATCCCCGGCCTGATCACGCCCAACAACATCGTGGTGCCCGAGCCGGATTTCAGGCGCGGCGCGGTGCAGAACAACCTCACCGGTTGGAAAAAATACGACGGCCCGCTGTCGCTGATTCGTCCCCTGTGGCGCAACATTTATCAGCACACCATCAGCCACTATCCCTGGGTGAAGGACTACCTCGAGCGCGATTGGATTCTCGAGTCGTTTGTGGAAGCTCTCGGCGTGGATGAAGCCCGCAAATGGCTAGCCGAGTTGCAGGTCGAAATGAACGCCAACGACGTGGACGAAATGGGAATGGGCTTCGCCGAGACCCTCACCAAATTTGTCGACGAATTGCAGGACCAATACTTCATGCCCCTGGCCCTGCGCGCGGCCATTCATCGTTACCGGGAATGGCGAACGGGCCATGCGGAAGGCTCTTTGCGAGCCCGGCTGGATATCATCGAGGAATTATCGCGCCTCTACAAGCTGGATCGGCTGCCTGAAATCGCCCGCTTCACACTCTTCCGCAACACCTACTTTGACGACGCCGATCCGGCCTTGCTAGCGGTTTTTGACCGCCTCCTGGGCCGCATGTTTGCCCACCCCAAACGGCGTTCCACCCAGATGGTGGAATTGTCCGACCTGCAGGCGTTGCTGACCGATGGCGACGACCGCACCGCCTTCAACCGCCTGGTATTTCCCCACCGCCAACGCCACGAGCGGATGGAAGTGCAGGCCATCGGCCACTCCGAGCGCAAACAGGTCATCGTGCGCTCGTCCATTGTCGACAAACACAACAGCCAGTACTCCGTGGGCGAACCCGCTGGCCCCGCCGAAGTGGGCCTGCTGTATCGCCTGTTCCTCCAGGCCGGGTTCCCCAAGACCCTCAGCAAGGCCGATCGCTACTTCGTGGCCATCGACGAAGCGGAACAGGTCATCGGCGGGCTGGTCTACCGCAAGCAGGATGATGACTCGGTCTTTCTCGATGGGATTGTGGTGCGGCCTGTTTTCAGCGAGCGTGGCATCGCAGCGGCCATTCTCACGGATTTTTGCACCCGCATGGCTTCACGCCACTACAAGACCATCAAGACACACTACTTTTTGCGGCGGTTCTATGAAAAACACGGCTTCCGGATGGATCAGCGTTTGGGAGGTCTAGTCCGTTTCCTCTAGTCTGCTTCCTCCAGCAGATGCTGTTGCCAGCGATCAGCGCCGCGCCAATGGCATATCGGCCGCATGGCCAAGCGCCCTGTAGGCCCGATGCTCGCCTCCAACCAGCGCAATTCGTCCAACTTGCCCGCCAATTGAGGATCCGCAGCCGGCTCCAGGCCTTGTTCCCTGAGCATCAGCACACCCTTGGCGCGAATGGAAAGCTCTGCCTGCAAGCGCAACATGCAGAGCATGTCGGCCACCGTATCGGGCCGGAAATGCTCACGCAGCGAAAACAAGTACTTGCCCAACGGTGTGCTGTGCACCTGACCTTCACTGATCAAGGCCAGCAGTTCGCGATCACGGTCAAAGCCACGGCCCAACCAGGCACGCAGCCCCTTTTCACCGTGGCGGTAGACCAGAACCATCAGCACCGGCAGCACCACCATCATCGCCAGGGTGGCCAACAGCGGTTCGGTCATGAATCGATTGAAGGCCGCATGCACCAGGGCGGCGAGCATTACGGCTGCGACCCAGGCCGGGCCCGCTTGGCTGCGGTCGGCCCGCCCGCGCAGATAGACCGCCAAGATGGCCGTCGTGCCACCGTGCATCAGGGCCGTGCCGAAGCCGCGGATGGCCCACACCAGCAAGGGCACTTCGCCCAGATTTTGCAGGTAATAAATGTTTTCCACGATGGCAAAACCGGCGCCGGTGGCAAACCCCAGAATGGCCCCATCAATCAGAAACCCCACTTGCCGCCGCTTGATTTGCCAGGCCACCCAAAAGCCCTTGAACGACTCCTCAACCAGCGGCGCCACCAAGACCGCAAAAGTCACGGTCGGCAAGCCTGTCAACTCCAACACCGCCGAATTGACCACATAACTGAGCAGCGCCCCAGCCGCGCCGGCCAGCAAGGCCAGCACGACCCGGCTTTTGCGCACAAGCCGGAACGAGTCCAGGCCTACCAGCGCAGCCAAAAAGGCAAGCACCGGCAACAGGGCCAGCGTGACCCTCAAACTCAAGTGCCCACCAGGGGCCAGCAACCATGAAGGAATCAGATCATTCAAATGCAAAGATGCCCTCGAAACCGGCCAGACTGAGCACTTCGCGCAGATGGGGACTCAGCCCCGCCAGCAGCAAGCCTTTGTCCTTGGCCATGAGTCGTCGTTGGACAGCAACCAGCACTCCCAGGCCCACACTGGCGATGTAATCGAGGTTGGAAAAATCCAGGCGGGCGGAATCATCAATTTCGGACAGGAATTCGCGGGCCAGCGAAACACTGGCTGCGTCCAGGCGTCCCTCCAGCAGGATGGAGCCGTCCTGATCGGCTTTGATGGCAAACACCAGTCAATCCCCTGACAATATTGGGCCCATACTCATACGGTGATCACTCTTCACGCGCTGGGAGCCTGGCCCTGTTTGAGGGGCCACAGTTCGTTCAGATCGCGGCGCGCCGCCAACTCGCGTTTCAGCAGGTCCTCCACACTGGTCTGATGCAGCACTTCGGTCACCCGGCTTTCCAGATGTTTCCACACCGGACGCAAGCCACAGTTCTCATTGCGCGGGCAATCCGGCGTCGCATTACTTTCGCGACAAGGGTAGCCAAAAACCGGATCCTTGCTTACGGCTCCGATCACCTGGGCGGCCGAGATGTCGCACGGACGGGCGGCCAGAACGTAGCCCCCGTTGCGCCCGCGCATGGCTTCAACCACGCCGCGCCGCCGCAACATGCCCAGCAACTTGGCCACTGTCGGTTCCGGCAGATTTTCGTTCTCCGCCAACTCCGACAAAGTCATTTGGCGATCACCCAAGGCCATGCGCATGATGAGGCGCACCGCCTGTTCTTCAGCTCGGGAAACACGAAACATCCGAAAGCTCCCATATCTGCCAGCGGCATCCTACCGCCCCACCGCTGGGGTGACAAGCAAACCATTAATCTTGAATCGTCAGGTTAAGTATTGGAGATTAGCCGATCCGTGCCCAGCCCGCAACCCCAGCGGCGGCAGCGAGGTCAATCAGGCACCTGGATCGTCTGGCTCAAGTGCTCGTCGTACATGTCGGCGGCTTTGGCCAGGATGTTGGCGTAGGTTTGAGAGCGGGCCATCTGAATCAGGTAGGGTTTGAGCTCTTCGTAGCGGAAGCTGTCTTCGAGCTGCAATAGGAACAGGCGCGCGGCCAAGACGCTGTCCGGCTGGGCCCGGGTCATGAAGCTTGCACCCAGGCCCAACTCCGCGAGCAAGAGCTGGATAGTGTCGACGGCGGCCGGCCGAGGCCGGGCAAACAACCCCTCATCCTGTTCAGCAGCCACGGCCCAACGTTCGGTCCACCACCGTGGATCCTGATGCATCTGATCCACCAGATCCTCGGGAGGCTTCTGGAGTTCTGGTGGTGGGTCCGGCTCAGGCTCGCTGATATCCCAGACCGGCGGCGGCATCAAAACCAACCATTGCTCCGGGGGCGGTGCTGCGTCGACCGCCACCGCGTTGCTACCGGACAGCAGAAAGCCCAGCCAGCTGCGGGGCAGGCCAAAGGCCAGGACCAACATCAGGCTCACTGCCACCCCGACACAGAGCGGCCACTTCCAGGGTTCATGACGATCGCGCATGGCCCCCTCCAACCATCATCTGGCGATCAGGTTCCAGGCCGAATAAATGTCAGCCGCCCCGAAATGATCGGATCGGCCACTCCACGCAGGCGCAAGCTCAAATCAGGCCCGATGGCCAAGACTTCGCCACGGTGAAGGGGCCCAGATTCCGCACCGACATCAGCTGCGGCGTCGGGCCAAATCGCCACCTCTCGCCCCACCATCCGGGCATGATTGCGGTAGGCCTGCACCAGGGCCGTTGGTCCTTCCTTTTCCAAACACCCGAATTGCTCAGCCAGGTTGGTCAGCATCATTGCCAGGGTTTCAGGCAGAGAGGGAACGGCCGGATGCATGCGCGCACCCAGCGAGGTTGCTGGCAAGGCCAAGAGGTCGGCGCCCGAGGTGGGATCGGTGACCAGTTCGGGAGCAACCGCCAGGTTCAGCC
>JADGEP010000099.1:0-3695 GCA_016744275.1 Candidatus Krumholzibacteriia bacterium
ATGTAGGCCCGGATCGTCAGGCCGTTGGCCTTCGCAAATTCTTCGCTGCAGATCAACAGGGCCGCGGCGCCATCATTGATCGACGAAGCGTTGCCCGCAGTGACCGTGCCGCCATCACGTTTGAATGCGGGCCGCAGCTTGGCCATTTTTTCGGCACTCACATCGCCTCGTGGGCCTTCATCCTGCTTGACAACAATGGGATCGCCACGGCGCTGGGGCACTTCCACCGGCACCACTTCGGCGTCAAATTTGCCGGCTTCCCAGGCCGCCACCGCGCGTTCGTGACTGCGGGCCGCATAGGCGTCCTGCTCTTCACGGGTCACGTTGTAGGTGTCGACCACCCATTCGGCAGTCATGCCCATGTGGAAGTTGTTGTAGATATCCCAGAGCCCGTCGTGGACCAGCAAATCGGTGACCTTGCTATCGCCCAGGCGCATGCCATTGCGAGCGGCGGTCATGGCGTAGGGAATCTGGCTCATGTTTTCGAAGCCACCGGCCACGACACATTCCTTGTCCCCAGCGCGGATGGCCTGATCAGCCAGGGCCACCGCTTTCAAACCGGAACCACAGACCTTGTTGATGGTCATGGCGCTCACGTTCTCGGGCACACCGCCGTAAATGGCTGCCTGGCGGGCCGGATTCTGGTGCAAGCCAGCCTGGCAGACACACCCCATGACCACTTCGTCGATTTTGCCGGCATCAACTCCTGTGCGCTCCAGCAGAGCTTTGATCGTCAGGGCGCCCAACTGGGGCGAACGGACCGAAGACAAGCCACCTTGAAAGGTGCCGATGGGGGTGCGCACACCGCCGCAGATAACCGAACGTTTACTCATGGCAATACTCCTTATGCGAGGCTTCAGAGCCGATCAGGCCCAGGACTAAGATTATTCACTCAACTCGTGGCGCCCGATAACCAGGCGCAGGATTTCACTGGTGCCTTCACCGATGGTGCACAGTTTCGCGTCGCGGTACATGCGCTCCACCGGGTATTCTGTCGTGTAGCCGTAGCCGCCCAGAATTTGGATGGCGCGGTCGGTCACAAACATCGCTGTTTCGCTGGCATGCAGCTTGGCCATGGCTGAAAGATGGCCGTATTTTTCGCCCGAGTCTTTCAGGCGGCAAGCTTCGTAAAGCAACATGCGCGAGGCCTTGATTTGGGTGGCCATGTCGGCAAGCATGAATTCGATGGCCTGAAATTTGGCAATGGGCCGACCAAACTGGTGCCGTTCTTTGGCGTACTCGCGGGCCGTATCATAGGCCCCCACCGCCAGACCCAGAGCGACAGCGGCAATGGAAATGCGGCCGCCTTCAAGGGTCATCATGAAGTATTTGAAGCCTTCGCCCTCTTCACCGAGCATGTACTCGTGAGGCACCCGCACATCGATCAATGTCAGCGGCGCGGTGTCCGAGGCGCGCATTCCAAGTTTGTCTTCTTTTTTCTCAACGGTGAAGCCAGGCGTATCAGTTGGAACAATAAAGGCCGTGATGCCACGGCTGCCCTTTGCCTCCGTATCGGTCTTGGCCGTGATGATCAGCGCGTCGGCATAGTGGGAATTGGTGATCCACATTTTAGAACCGTTGAGCACCCAATGGTCGCCATCGCGCACCGCAGTGGTGCGGGTGCCTCCGGCGTCGCTGCCGGCTCCGGCCTCGGTCAAGCCAAAGCTGAGCAGGCTTTGACCAGCGGCCGCCGTGGGCAGGAATTTTTCCTTTTGGGCCTGAGTGCCCAGAGCGGCGATCGGCCAACAGCCCAAGCTATTGTGGGCAGCAACGGTCAATCCGTGGCTGCCACACACCCGGGAAATCTCTTCAACCACCAGGGCGTAGCTAGTGATGTCGGCTCCCACGCCGCCAAATTCTTCGGGCACCGTCAATCCCAGAAAACCGAGGCTTCCCATTTCCTTCATGGTCGCTTCGGGGAATTCGCCGGTGCGGTCGATCTCCGCAGCAATGGGCGCGATCTTGGCTGTGGCAAAATCGCGGGCCATTTGGCGGATCATTTTCTGGTTTTCATTCAGCGGCATGGCGACTCCCGGCCTGATGTGTCTGGATGTGTCTGACGGTATTCAAACGGAACAAACGGGCGCACAGCCCAAGCCAGCCGTGGGTGGATACGGCAGCAACTGAGATTACCCGAACAACGCCAAATGTTAAAGACAAATCAAGGGTTTCGCCTTTGCGCAGCTTCAATATGCAGAAAATCGCAACTACAACGCCCCCAACACAAAGAGGACGACCCGGGACTCCTTTCCCGGACCGTCCTCGATGCCGGCGCGACAGGGCCGCCGGGTGAGTTTTCCCGACTGCCCCTAGCGGAAAATCGCTTTCACTGAGCCAAAGCTCGAAGCCTCATTGGCCACCGGTCCGTCGCACATGTTGGGAATCCCTGGAGTCGGCACACAGCCGGTACTGCCAGGCTCCAAGGTGCCGGTGTACAAATTGAGCGCGTCGAACAATTCCCAATCATACAGGTTCAGATTGAAGCCGCTGCTGCGGTCGTCTTCGGCCATGTGGTCTTCGTAGTGGGCAACAAACATCAGCTCCAGTTCGGTGCTGCCCGGAATGGTGCGCAACAGCCGCACCACGTCGCCCGAATTGTTCAAACTGAAACCCACGGTCGAGATGCCTTGAGCTTGCTGCCACGCCACCGCTTCGGAGCCGTAGAACACCGCCACGTTGCCCGGCGCTATCAAGCCATGCAACTGCAGATGCGGCTCGTCTCCGGTATCATCACGCAGCCAATAAGTGCTCAGATCGATGACATCCGGCCCCACGTTCATCACTTCGATCCACTCGTCGTTCTTGAAATCAACCGTGCCGTCGCCGTCCCAATCGCTGGCCGGATCGGCCATGATTTCGTTGAGAATGATCGGTTCCTGGGCCAGCGCAGCGCCATTTGCCAGCAACAACGCCACAAGGGCCAAAGAGGGGAGCCATTTCATGGAGAGATTTTTCATGCTAGAATCCGTTCTCGGGAGGATGACTGAGGCCGGCATGCGGCCACACGTCCCTGCGTGACCACACCGGCATGTGTTTTTTGCCAGAAACGGACCTGATGTGAGTTTCCGAATCGGAGTTGTCGGGGCCGGAGCCCACGGAGAGCGCTACGTGCGCCATGGCAGCCGCGATGTGCCCGGATTGACGGTCACGGCTCTTTGCCGTCGGCAAACAGAGGCCGGCATAGCCCTGGCGGATCAATATGCCGTGCGTTACCACCGGGAGGCAGGCGCCCTCATTGCGGATCCTGAAGTTGACGGCGTGGTGATCTGCACCCCGCCTTCGGCCCATTTCCCCCTGGCCGAACAGGTTCTCGCTGCCGGCAAGCCCATGCTTTTGGAAAAACCGATGACCGGTACGCTGGACGAGGCTATTGAATTGGCCGCCGTCGACGCCAAGGCCGAATTCCCAACCATGGTGGCTCAATCCCTGCGCTGGAATCCGGTGATCGACAAAGTCCGTCAGCTGTGGCCCCGACTGGGCCAGGTGCGGATGGTGCGCTTGGCTCAGCGCCTGGCCCCGACGGAGCTGGCCTGGCAACGCGACCTCTCCCAAACCGTGGGCGGTTCAGTCTTGTTGACCGGGGTGCACATCTTTGATCTGGCTCGTTGGTTGACCGGGGCGGAGTTTGCATCTGTCGACTCGCGTCAGCAACAGGTGCACAATTCGGTGGTGGAAGATTTTTTCCTGGCTCGCGC
>JADGEP010000099.1:3706-10901 GCA_016744275.1 Candidatus Krumholzibacteriia bacterium
TGCATTGTTGAAGCGGTGGGCGATGCGGGGCAATTGTCGGCGGACTATCTCAAGGGCGGGATCACCCTGCGCTGTGGACAGGATGAAGAACAATTCGACGTTTCAGCCCTGGTGCCCACGCTGCCCACCATGCTGGCCGACTGGCTGCACGCGGTGCACCAAAAACAAGCCCCGCCGGTGACCGTGCAGGATGGCTTGGCGACCTTGCAGGTTGTCGACGCGTGCTATCGTTCGGACGCCAACGGCGCCGAAATTCTACTCAGCTGAAGAAAGCTCACAAGGTGGGCAAGGTCTCGACTTTTCCAACAACGTCTTGAATCACCAATCCGGAGAGGAACATGCCAAAGGTCGCGGTGATGTGCATCGCCGAACCGAGGATCACGTTTTTGGTGGCGCACCAGTCTTTGTGCTCGCTGCCATCGTCCGGCACGAAGGCCGGGCAATGGCACTTGTGGGTGCCGCAGGCCACGCTGGTCTGTTCGGCGATGGTCGCCACTTCGTCGGAAAAAACGGCTTGAAAATCTCCCCCAAAGTGGGCCGAACGCAATTTTCGCCGCACCAACCGCGCCAGCGGGCACGGCCCCTGGGTTTCCCAGATCGAAGCCACGCGAATTTGGGATGGGTCCAATTTTCCAGAGGCCCCCAAGGCCGAATACAACTGGGCACCCGCTGCCACTGAGCGCACGATCAAATCCACTTTGCAACTGATGCTGTCGATGCAATCGAGCACGTAGTCGTATGATCCCAGATCAAACTCGCCCGGCTTGTTCGGATCATAGACTTTCTGCATGGGCGTGATTTTGCAGCGCGGGTTCAACGTTTCCAACCGCGCCGCCAATTCCGCCACTTTGGATTGGCCCACATTTTTGGTCGTGGCCTGCAGCTGGCGATTCACATTGGTGATGCAGACCACGTCATTGTCGACCAGGGTGATGTCCAGGATGCCCGAACGTACCAGGGCCTCGGCCGCCCAGCTGCCCACCCCGCCAATGCCAAAAACGGCCACCTTGGTGGCATTGAGGCGATGCAGGGCCGGGGTGCCGGTGAGCAGCTGCATGCGCTGGTAGATCGGATTGACACTCATGAAATCGCCCCGGACCAAAGTTGAATACACACTGAAAAGGCGATGGCCCGAACCGAAGTCCGGGCCGTCACCACCAATTCATGACACCGTCGGCTATCCGACAACAATCCGCTCAATGCCCCCGCGAGCGATGGGGTGATATCCACCAGCGTTGGCGGCAAAGATCTCGCCCGCCAAAGCCTTGGTCTTTTCCCCGCCATTGAGCGCACTGTACAAGGGCTTCAGGTACTTCATCCGCCCCACTTCGCTCAGGAACGAGCGCATGCGATCAAAGGCCGGCTCGTAGCCACTGCCCGCGGCAATGACCAGCCAGTTGCTCAGGATCTCGCAATTGCCCTGATTCGTCAGGTCAAAATTGCTGTCCAGCCAGGCGCAATCCGCTTCAGGCAGAGTGCGCGGCAAGGCCTGCATGAAGATCTGCCAGTCGTCCGGCGTCCAGGCTTTGGCCACAGCCACATCCGGCCGTTGGCCATCGCTCCAGCCCTTGGCCAGGCCCTCGAGCATGGTCAATTGATCGGAGGTGAAGACCGGCGCATTCTGGGGCAAGCCCGGCTGGTGGATCCATTCTTCGGCGCCGATCTTTTCCGCCACACCCGGCAGTTCGTCGTTCATGAACTTCTCGAACTGAGCGGTCGTAAGTGACGTAAAGCTAAACTCTTTGATGTACTTCTTAACAAAGTCATCAAACTTCTCGCGGCCCACTGTTTCTTCCAGCAGAGCCACAAAGAGGAAGCCTTTTTCGTAGGGCACCAGCGAGTAGAATTCGTCCGGATCCGTGCCGGAACCGTCGATCTCCAGCTTGGTGAAATCCGAATCCATGCCGAAGCTGTTCATCGCCTCCATCAGGCCGTTGCGCCCGATGGCCGCCGATAGAGCCTTGGCTTCCAGACCTTCCATGTTTTCGAGGATGCGCCGCTCGGCCCAAACCGTGAAGCCTTCGTTCAACCAGAAATCGTTGATCGAGGCGTTGGTCACCAGATTGCCGGTCCAGCTGTGGGCCAGCTCATGAGCCAGCACATTGACCAGCGAACGATCGCCGGCCAGCAGCGTGGGCGTCAGGAAGGTCAGGCGCGGATTTTCCATGCCGCCGTATGGGAAGCTGCCGGGCATGACCAGGAAGTCGAAACGGTCCCACAGGTAGGGCCCAAAGACGTTCTCGGCATTGGTCAGCATGGTGTCGACTTCGGCGAACTCCCAGGCTGATTTTTTCAATGTCTCAGGCTCGGTGTACACGCGCGAGCGCGGGCCGAGATCTTCCGAAACGATGTTGCCCACCGCAAAAGCGAACAGGTAAGGCGGAATGCTCTGGGGCATTTCAAAAGCGAAAGTGCGGGTGCCGGCCGTGGCGCCGTCGCGGGCCTCGCCCGGAGCTGCGGCCATGACCACGGTCAAAGCTTCGGGCACCGTCATGTCGCATTTGAAAGTGAAGCGAGCCAACGGCGAATCCTGGCAGGGAATCACGCTGCGCGCGTGGATCGCCTGGCACTGGCTGAACAGGTAAGGGTGCTTGCCGCCATCGGTCTGAGCCGGCTCAAGCCACTGCAGGGCGCTGGCGCCGGGGCTGGTCAGATACTTCACCGTGAAGCTGGACGTGCCTTCGGGCAACTGCACCCGCAAACGCGTGCCGATGATTTCATCGGTGTGGTCGGTATCGAAATCCAGGCTGGTGCCATCCGCGGCGGTGATCGTTTGAATCTCCAGATCGCGGGAATCCATGTCCAAGGGCCCGCCAGCGGCTTCGGCCAACTGGCACTCGGCACTGCCCTGGATCCGGCTGGTGCCAAAATCCACGTTCAGGTCCAGGTTCATGTGGGCGATTCGACCCTGCGTCAGGTCGGTAAATGAATGGGGATCGCGACAGCTCAAGAGCGCACCTCCGGTTTGGCCAAGCAACAGGACTTCAGGGGATTCATCCAATAGACCCCCATTGTCGCGTGGATTGACCCAATCCGCAAGGTCAGGCCTGGCTTTGACCTTCTTGCGATTGGCAGGGCTCGCTTTCGGCCTGGTCAGGATGGGCCCGGATGATCCCCACGAACTCGGCCAGATTCCCCAGGAAAATGTCCGCCAATTCGGGGTCAAAATGGGTGCCCCGTCCCTCTCGGATCACTTGCAAGACTTCGCCCAGATCCATCGCTGCGCGGTAGACCCGCCGACTCGCCATGGCGTCAAAAACATCAACCAAAGCGGTGATGCGGCCAAAGATGTGGATGTCTTCGCCCTGTAGGCCTTCGGGATAGCCGCTACCGTCCCATTTTTCGTGGTGCTGTCCCGCCACCAATGCCGCGGCGCGCAATAGTGGCCGTTCGCTCTTGCCCAAAATTTCGAAGCCAATGGCGGCGTGGGTTTGCATGATCCTGTACTCGTCGGCTGTCAATGGCCCCGGCTTGTTCAGGATGGCATCCGGCACGCCCACCTTGCCCACATCATGCATCGGGGCGGCCATGCGCAGGATCTGGGCCTCCTGCGATTCCAGGCCGGCTTTTATCGCCAGCAGGTGCGCCATTTTCCCCACCCGCAACACGTGGTTCGCCGTTTCTCGTGAACGTGTCTCCACCACTTCGCCCAAGGTTTGAATGACTTCTTTTTGGGTTTCGATCACTTCCAGGCTGAGGTTCACGTTGTGGAAAGCCGTGGCCACGTTGCCCATGAACAGTTGGATCAGGTCGCCATCAACGCCACCTAGCCCACCGTGACCACCGCTGCCCTGGATCAAGAACAGAATCTCTTCACCATTGTCGGCCCGGATGCAACTGACATAGCTGTGATTAAAAAACAACCCCTCACCGCGACGCGAAGCCTGCAGCACCATCAACTCCGTGCGGTCGGGCACCACCTCGGTGAGCACCCGTCCACTGTCACCGGCAAATTCCCCCACCCCGCCGACAATCTTGAATGCACCATCGATCCGCCGCGCGACCACACCGGAAATCGTCGTTTCGACATCTCCCCCGGCGGCCGCCAAAGGCACGGGCTCCGCCAGGGAAACCAGATCTTTCAACACCGATCGGCCAAATTGCGTGCGCGACTGCCATTCGAACAATCCACCACTGGCCTGGATCACCCGTTGCAGGCCCTGCCGACTGAAATCGATGGTCTGGATATCCCGCCAGGCACGCAGAGCACTGGTCACGGTGGTGAACAATTTTTGCGATGTGAGGTCCGTCTTCGCCTTGTAGTCGTTGATGTCGTAGCGCGCCACCACTTCCATCTCAGGCGCCTGCCCCGGTTGTCCCGTGCGCAGGATGATCCGCACCCGATTGTTCTGCAGTTTATTCCTGATGTGGTGCACCAATTGCAGGCCGCTGTCCTCGCGCTCCATCACCACGTCCAACAAAATCAGAGCGATGTCGGGATGCTCGGCCAACACCTGGCGCGCTGCCACCCCGGAATAGGCGCTCATCAATTTCAGGGGACGCCCTTCAAACTCATAGTTGCGCAACACCAACCGGGTCAGCGAATGCACCTCTTCTTCATCGTCAACAATGAGAAGCTTCCACGGCAACAGGGCCGCTGGCTCCGACTGCCGCTCAGGAATCTCTCGCTCACGGGCAAAAATCATCGGGCGATCCGCGGTATTGCGGACTGCTCCACGGCGGGAAGAGGGGTATCCCGGCTCAACCATGACCAACCTCCGCCGGCAAAGGGACCGATATTGTAAATCGGGCCCCGTTGCCGGGTCTGCTCGCGCAGGCAATGCGTCCACCCAAAGTCTGGGTGACATTGTTGTAAACGATATGCATGCCCAGGCCGGTCCCTCCACGGCCGCGGCGTGTCGTATAGAAGGGTTCGTAAATCCGGGCAATCTGCTCCTTTGTCATGCCTTTGCCGTTGTCGCGGTACTCAAGAATCACCTGATCGCCGTCGCGCAGAGCGCTGATCACGATCTCACCGGCCAACATGCCGTCGAAGGCGTGGTTCAACGAATTGATCACCAGGTTGGACAGGATCTGATACAGCACGCTCGGATCGCAGTGCAGCGATACGTCATCCGGACATTCGCATCGGATTTCGAAACCCGTATTGCGCAGGCGTGGGCTGAGGCTGCGGATGACATCGTCAAAATACTGGGCCAGGTTAAAAGTGCGTTCCTGGCCCGCCGACTGGTCCACCGCCACCTGTTTGAAATTCTGCATCAGGTCAGCCGCGCGGTTCAGGTTGGACTGGATCAAGTGGGCCGATTCCCGGCTGCCTGCCAGGAAAGATTCGAAATCGCTGCGAGTGAGGCGGTTTTCGGCGAAGGCTTTTTCACAGTCTGCATTCAACTGCTCCAGGTGCGAAGAAGCGGTCACGCCAATGCCAATGGGAGTATTGATCTCATGGGAAAGCCCCGCCATCAGGCCACCGAGAGCCGCCAGTTTTTCAGCCTCCACCAGCTTGGCTTGGGCATCGCGCACCAAGCGCAAGTTGCGCCGCTCAGCGGTCACATCGTGCATGATTCCTTCAACCGAAGTGAGATTTCCGGATTCGTCAAATACCGGCGCTTCGAGGATTTCCAGTTCGCCGTCTTCCCCATTGGCCTTCTGCACCTGCAGCAGATAGGCCGACTGTTTGAAGCCCAACGACGTTTTTTCCGAAGCCAGCCGAGCCGCCCCATTGCGGGGCTCTTTGTACCAGCGATGGAAGTGGTCAGCCATGCTGTCGAGGTTGGAATATCCCAAGACGTCGCGGTAGGATGGACTGATATAGGTGAACTCGCCGCGCATGTCCAACGAGTAGAAGATGTAGCCTTCACTCAAGCTCTCGATGATCCGCCGGTAGCGTCCTTCGCTGCGCCGCAAGGCGTCGTTGGCCAGCAACAGATCACGGGTGCTTTCGACCACTTTCTTCTCAAGGTTTTCGTTCAATTGGCGGTAACGGGCCTGGGCCGACCGGATCGAAGTCATGTCCGTGATGACGGCAAATCCGCCCTGAAATTCCCCTTCTTCGGAATGCAGAGGCGATGGGCTGAGGCGCACGGGCATCAGCGACCCGCCTTTGCAGGGGAGCTCCACTTCCAGAGCCTCGCCCGGATTCAATTCCCAGCCTGACCAGTCCAGGGGATCGGACTCGGTGTTGGGCCGAGGCAGAAACTGTCCGACGTGGCGGTCGATAAGTTCTTCGCGGAGGTAGCCGGTCATTTCGCACAGCCGGTCATTCACAAATACGATCCGGCCGACGGCATTGATGATTCCCATGCCGTCGTTGAGCGTTTCCACCAGGCGGCGGTACCGCTCTTCGCCTTCGCGCAATGCCAACTCCGATGCCTTGCGATAGGTCACATCGCGCAACGACTCAATGGCTCCGACGATGTCTCCGTCTTCGTCGTATAACGGCGATGCGGTGCACCACAGGTAGGCCCCACGGCCACCGTTCATAAACGGCACGAAGGTTTCGCCATACAGGTTTTCGCCCACCATTTCAATGAATTGGTAGTTGCGCGCAAAATCCGCCAGGTCCACATCCGAAAAATGATCCACCAGCAATGGCACGCGTTCGCCATGAAAGGGGATGGCGTAGGCCCGGTCGCCCTGGCCCAACATTTCTTCGCGCGGTTTGCCCGTCAGCTGGGACATGGCTTTGTTCCAGGCCACGATGCGCCCCTGGGAGTCGACGACAAAAGTGGCATCCGGCAAAAACTCGATGATGTCCATGGACTTCTGGGTCGCCTCGCGCTGAGCCTTTCGGGCTTGGCGTTGGTGCCAGGTGCTGGCGATCATGCCGGTCAGCGTTTCCAACAAGCGGACATCTTCGGCACCCCACGCTGCGGGGCGGGCGCTGGTATCAAAGGCCATCAACCCCATGACCTGGCCTTCGTCGAACATGGGAATGGCGAGCATGGAACAAACGCCCAAACGCCTCCACCGCTTGTGTTCGGCGGCTGCCTCGGGTGGCAAATCGACCACGTTGTTCACCTGAACCATTTCACCGGACATGATGCGGGCTTCGAGCCACGGCAAGTCCTTCAGATCAGCGAACTGGTCGCCGCAATCGAGGCACCCATCGCTCCGCACAGACCACTGGTACTCCCAATGCACGCCGCCATCCTGCGAGTCGATCCGCAACAGCGAGCAATGATCCAAACCGACCAGCTCCGAAAGGCTCTGCAACGCGCCGTCCAAGGCCTGGCTC
>JADGEP010000009.1:0-16651 GCA_016744275.1 Candidatus Krumholzibacteriia bacterium
ATCCAGGGCTACATGTACAGCACGGGCATGCTCGTCGCTGACGAAGAAGCTCTCGAAGCCGACGGCATGATCGCCCACACCAAGTGGATGTCGCCTGAGTCTCTGACCGACGAAGCCCGCCGCGGCGAAGACCTCTTCAACGCCTGGTGCCGGCCCTGCCACACCACCAACGGCTACAATGGTCTGGCGCCTTATCTCGCCTATTGGGACGAAGAAACCGTGGCCAGCCTCGTGCCCCGAGTCGGCCACATGCGGGCCTTGATGCCGCCTTGGTACGGCACCGAAGATGAAAACGCCGCCTTGGTCACCCACTTGATGTCATTAAAACCGGCCGAGCCCGGCGTGATGCCATCGGATCGCAATCTGGCTCGCGCCAAAAGCTTCGCCATTTCCTGCGGACTGTGCCACACGGCCAACGGCTACCGCTCGTTGTCCGATTCGTTCACCGACATGGACGCCGAAGAAATCGACGAGTTCCTGGATGAAGCCGGCGACCTGACCGAAGAAATGCCCGGCTATTTTGGCACCCCGGAACAGCGCGAGTTGCTCATCGAATACCTCGACGCCTTTGACGACGTTGTCGTGCGACCAGGAGGGAGCGGATCATGATCACCACCTACTTGAGCACCATCATTCCGGCCCCCGACGCCCTGCCTTTGCCCGCCCCCGCGCCGGTGCTTTTTTTCCTGCTGCAACTGACATTTCTGCTGCACCTGCTGGCGATGAATGCCCTGCTCGGCGGTTTGATCATCACCCTGGTAGCCCGCCTGCGCGGCAAAAGCCCGGATGACCCCTGGACCCAATTGGCCGATGCGATTGCCAAGACCAGCCCCAGTCTGGTCGCTGCCACCGTCAACCTGGGCGTTGCCCCATTGCTGTTCCTGCAGACACTCATGGGCCAGTTCTTCTTCACCAGCAGCATCCTGATGGGCTGGGGTTGGTTCTCGGTCGTGGTGGTGTTGATCTTCGCCTATTACGGCACCTACCTGCAGAGCTTCAAAGGCTCTGGTCTGGGCAAGTGGCAGAAGCCCATCCTGGGCGCAACGGTGGTGCTGTTTCTCTGGGTCGGCTTCATGTTCACCAACAACAACACCCTGATGCTGCAGACCCAAAAATGGGCCGGGATGTATTTCGCCGACGCCCGCGGCCTGCACCTGAATCTGGCTGACCCGCAATTGTGGCCACGTTACCTGCACATGGTGCTGGGCGCGGTGGCTGTTGCCGGCCTGATGCTCGCCTGGTGGGGCCGGGTGCGCCATTTGCGGGGCGACCCGCGCGGTGCCTTCATGGTCAAAGTTGGCCTGGACAATTTCACCTGGATGACCTTGGTCAACATTGTGGTCGGCCTCTGGTTCTTCATGGCCCTGCCAGCGGACATTCGCAAGCTCTTCATGGGCGGCGACCCGGGCGCCAGCGCCATGTTCGGCATCGGCCTTGTCCTGGGTCTCGGCATGTTTGTCCTGGGTTTTCTGGCGCGGTTGCGCGGCCCATCGGTGCGCTTGGTGATGCCCACGGCCATGACCATCGTGCAAATGATCGTGATGATCACCATGCGGGATGTGGTGCGCAATGGCTTCCTGGGTGAGCTTTACAAACCAGCAGAATTTGCCGTCAAAACCCAGACCTTGAACCTGGTGCTTTTTGGCGTGTTGTTGGTCGGCGGAATATTGACCGTCGTGTGGATGGTGCGGCGTTTGTATTTGAGCTGGGATCATACCCAATAGCAGACCTGTGGTATAAAAGTCCCCATGCCAACTCAAACGGCATGGGGACACATTCTTTCCCCATCATCATCCTCTTCAAACCTCAACCCATCACTATTTGGGGTGCTCCGACTTGGGGTGCTCGGCCTTGGTCGAATCAGCAGCAACCGGATGCTCGGCCGTCTTGGCGTCGCCGGTCGGGTGCTCGGCATTGGCCTCGGTTTTGGCTTCATCGGTGGCTGTTTCGGCGCTGTCGCCACCGCATCCGGCCAAGAGGAACAGCAGCATGAAGGCCATGGCAATTGTGCAGAGTTTCTTGAACATGAGGAAGTCTCCTTACGATCAGGGAATCGAGACGGCGCCAAAACAGCATCTCAGGTGTATGAGAGCCTGGGGACACCTGTTCGTGAGTATAGGCGGGCCGCTGGCAGGCGGCAACAACTCCCACAACCCTCTTTCGGGCAAGCGGATTTCCTTCTGCCGTACTAAACTGACCCCCGAGAAGACTCTGTATTGATACACGCCACGGTTGCCCTTGATCTCTTTCCGGAGGACAGAATGAAAGCCATGCAATTTTTTGCACTTGTCACCCTGATCGTCTCCTCTCTCACGGTTGGTGCCGTCCAGGCCATGGACCACCCCAAGAAAGCCGAACATCCGGCCACCGTAGAGCACCCCGCCCAAAAGAACGATCTGCTCGCAGTCGCCACCAAGGCTGGACAATTCAAAACCTTCCTGGCTGCGGTCGAATCTGCCGGCCTGATGGAAAAGTTTCAGAGCGAAGGCCCGTTCACGGTCTTTGCACCGACCGACGAAGCCTTTGCCCAACTGCCCGAAGGCATGATGGAAAACCTGCTCAAGCCGTCCAACCGCCCCCGTCTGGCCGGACTGCTCGGCCACCACGTCGTGCCTGGCAAGCTCATGTCCACCGAGGTGAAAACCATGAAAGCCACCAATTTTGGCGGGTATGATTTGGCAATCAAAGTCAACGACGGCGCCGTGACGGTGAATGGCTGCAATGTGATCAAGGCTGACTACACGGCCTCCAACGGCGTCATTCATGCCATCGACCAGGTGATGATTCCGGAGCCGCCAAAAATGCAACCGGATACGGACGCTCCCAAAGACCACCCCGCCCATTGAGCCCATGGCCGCAAACGCGTTCAAAGGAGTATAGAATGACTCAGAAATATTTCCGAACCACCGCTCGCTTCAATGCGATCTTGGCCGTTTTGGTGTGCCTACTGGCGACCACCACGACCGCCCTGGCTGCACCTCCCATCGTGACAGCCGACATCAAGGCCGGGATCGAAAAACACATCGACCAGCAGGTTGCCCAGGGTGGTGGCTTTTTCACGGTGAATTTCGAAGGCAAAGAATTGAAGCTGAAGCTGGTGCGGGTGCACATGGAGTACCTGGCTTCACTCGGGCCGGAGCGCCAGTTTGCCTGCGTGGACATGGCCAGCGATGATGGTCAGTTCTACGACGTCGACTTCTTTCTCGACGGCGGCAGGGGCGACATGACGGTGACCGAAACAACCGTCCACAAGCTGAATGGGATGCCTTACTACTTGTGGGAACAAGACAAAAACAAAATTTGGGTGCGCACCGAGGTCGACGACGCTTCCAACGCCCTGCTGGGTGTCCTGGATGGCACCGATCGTTTCGAATTCAAGTACACCGCGACACTGCCCCAAATGAAGTCTGATGCCCGCTGCTGGATTCCCCTGGCCGAGACGGACGACTTCCAGAAAGTGACGATCAGATCAACCGATGCACCTGGCAAACAGAAGGTGCTGACCGACAGCGCTCACGGCAATAAGGTGCTCTTTCTGGAATTGACCCCTGCCGATAGCGGCAAGAAGATCGAAATCACCTATGATGTCGTGCGCTCCGAAAAAAGCGCCTATGCCGGCGATGCCACTGAGGCGCAAAGGCACCTGCGCCCGGAACGCATGGTGCCGGCCGACGCTATCATAACCGCCACTGCGATCGCCGCCGTTGGCGACCGCAAGGACGACCTGATGAAAGCGCGGGCCCTTTACGACCACGTGATGGACCAGATGAATTACAAGAAATTTGGGGAAGGCTGGGGCCAAGGCGACGCCCGTTTCGCTTGCGACTCGCTCTACGGCAACTGTACCGACTACCACGCCTATTTCATCGGACTGGCGCGCGCGGTGAACATCCCGGCCCGCTTTGCCATCGGCGCTTCGATTCCTTCGGATCGCGATGTTGGCGGAACCGATGGTTATCACTGTTGGGCAGAGTTCTACGCCGCGGGCAAATGGTGGCCTGTGGACATCAGTGAAGCCGACAAATTCAGCGCCCTGAGCATGTACTTCTTTGGCCACCATCCGGCCAACCGCTTCGAATTCACTCGGGGGCGTGACTTGGTTGTCGAACCGGGACCAGCGTCCGGGCCCATCAACTTCCTGGCCTATCCGCTGTTGGAAGTGAACGGACAGGCACAACGGGTGGCGACGATGTTCCTGTTTGAACGGGAGCCAGGAGACGGCTGAGACGAACGGCCCTCACCCGCAACAGGTGAGGGCCGTTGTCTATTTTGCGGACGGCTTCACTTCGCCGGTTTCGATATCTACCGCGTGTTTCAATAAAATGCTCATGATGAACAGCCCCACGCCCCAAATGCCCAGCGAAACCATCCACTCGTTGGCCGAAGGCATGTACTCGACGATCTCACCCAGAGGCGTTGGGATGAAGCCGGGAAAGATCAACCCCATTCCCTTTTCAATCCAGATGGCCACGATCAGCATCAGTAAGGGGATGTTGCGCACGATCACGCCACGGGATTCGAATTTGCGCGAGATCAAGGCCAGCAGCGCCAGCACATTCATCGAAATCGAAGTCCAGATCCAGGGTACCAGGGCGTTGTGGCCGTGCAGGCCAAAGAACAAGTACCGGGCACTGGCGACGTGGGCGCTGTCGGCGTAGAACTCGGTGAAAATCTCGGAGATCAGCAGGAAGATGTTGATCAGGCCGGCGATGAGCACGACTCCGCGCAGAAAACCGATGATGCGCTCGCCCATGGGGAAGCGCGTCCAGCCCTTGATGATTTCCAGCACCAGGATGATGAAGGCGGGACCTGCGCAAAACGCGCTGGCGATGAAGCGGGGTGCCAGAATGGCGGCGTTCCAGTAGGGCCTTCCGGCCAGGCCGGTGTACAGAAAGGCCGTCACGGTGTGGATGCTGATGGCCCAGACGATGCTGATGTAGACAAAGGGCAGATACAGCCATTTGGCCGGCTCTTCACCCTTGTATTTTTTGTAGAGCAGGTAGCCGGGCACGTGCAGATTCAGCAACAGATACCCATTCAAGACCAACACATCCCAGGCCAGCATGGATACCGGGAAATTGAATTTGCCGAAGGGTGGGATCATGTGCCACATCCGGTCGGGCCGGCCCAGATCGGCGACCACAAAAAGCAGGCACATGACGATGGCCCCGATGGCCACCATCTCGCCCAGCAGCACGCCGCCTTTCACTTCCTTGTTGTGGTACAGGTAGCCGGGAATGACCATCATCACCGCAGCGGCCGCCACGCCCACCAGGAAGGTGAAGTTGGCGATGTACAAGCCCCAACTCACCTGATCGCCCATGCCCGAGACGCCCAACCCGTGCACCGCCTGCCGATAATAAGCGAACCCGCCCATAGCCATCAGCGCCATCAGGAAAGCCAGCCACCCGCGGTACCGCACGCCGCCCGAGAACATGCCCCGGACCGACTTGAAGACGAATGTCAGATAGTCCACCATGTGCCTCGTTGCTCCGCTCTAGTCGAAGAAGTAGTAAAAGCTGGGATCGGTGCCGACCTCTTCCTTGAGGATGAAGATCCGCTTCTGGTCGATGATCCGGCGCACGACACTTTCCTTGTCCAACAGATTGCCGAACTTGCGACTGCCCGTAGGACAGATGTCGTGACAGGCCGGGTTCAAGCCCTTACGCACGCGGTTGATGCAGAAGGTGCACTTCTCCATCACGCCTTTATAACGCGGCCGGTTGCCCAAATAGTGGGTGTCCGGATTGACCTCTTCGTCGGGGATGCGGGGCGCCGTCCAGTTGAATTTGCGAGCCCAGTAGGGACAGGCCGCGGCGCAATAGCGGCAGCCGATGCACCAGTTGTAATCCACCACCACGATGCCGTCGGGTTCCTGCCAGGTGGCCTCGACCGGGCAGGCCTTCACGCAAGGCGCGTCGTTGCAATGGTGGCATTGCACCGGCATGTAATATTTGCCCGCCGCGGGCACTTCGTGGGTGTAGTCGTGCACGGATTTTTCAACATCCAACGAGCCCTTTTCCATTTCCAGGACCCGGATGTATTCCACTTGATCTTCACGCTCTTCACTGCCGCGGTGCTGATTGTTTTCATCCACGCAGGCGTGGGTGCACTTGCGGCAGCCGATGCACTTGGAAAGGTTCAGGGCGTAGCCGTATTTCACGCCGGCCTGCGGGCCCGTATCATCAACGCTGAAATCTTCGCGGCTGTATTTTTCGTTGTACTCGCCTTCGAGGCGGGCCATGGTCTTCTGCTTTTCTTCGTCAGACATCTGGTGGAAGTGCTTTTGCAGAAATTCGTCCAGGCTGAAGGCCTCGGACTTTTCCGGCATGGCGATGGCACCTGCGGTCAAGGCGGTCAGCAACTTGATGAAGCTGCGGCGACCGACTTCGCCTTCTTTGACCCTGGCTTTGGGCTTGGGCAATAGGTCTTGCACGAAGTTCATTTTCTTATTCAATGGGCGGCCTCTTTTTTGTGATCAGAACGGGCCCCTGGGCCATCAATGCGCAGCACGGGCGCCGGCATGGGCATCATCGAACGGAATGCTGGTCGGTGGGAATCGTGGCACTCGACGCACATCATGCGCACAGTCTCTTCTTCATCGCCCACGGCCGGGTCCCAGAAGCCCACCGTCTTGCCGTGGATGCCCACCGTCCAGTCTTCCAGGACGGGCCCGTGGCAACTGCCGCACAGAAACTGGCTCTGATTGAAGGTGAGCAGGTCGCCGTTCTGCATGACCAGTTTGTCGCGGTCGTCGGCATTGTGGCAGTCGAGGCACCACAGGTTGCCGCCGCCATGAACCAGGGTCCACACCGAATCGGCCGGGCTCAAACCATTGCGATCCATGTACGAAGCGATGTTCAATCGGGCCCCGATGCGGGCCAGCTTGTCGGACGGCGTGGGCACGCTTCCTTCTTCGCCCAGCAAGTCGCCGATGGCCAACTTTTTGCCGAACGGAACCAGATGGGTGACGCCGTCATCATCTTCCCACTCCAGCGGCTCGAAGTGCTCTTCTTCCAGAATGCGAGGCGTGGCAATGGTTTCCTGGTCGCCGTGGCAATCCATGCAGGGGAAGTAGCCGTGGTAGTCCGACAGGGTGGCCTCCCGGTCGGCGGTGACCTGGGCGCCAGCTGGCAGCGCGCAAACAGCCACAGCAACCAGCAAGGCGAGAGTCATGTGTGAGCGATTCATGGCAGGCATGGTCATTCCCGGGAAGGGGCCGAAGCGCTCAAATTGCCTATTTGAGCCATAATTTTGCCGAACTGACGGTTTGAACCTGTCAGCTGTCAAAATTTTATCCGGTTTGAACTCCCGGCACAACTAAAATCCGACCTTTTGGTATGATTTTATTCAAAACCCGCTTCGCCACAGGCTCTTTCTTCGATTTGTTTCAGCAAACGCTCAAAAATATACCAGTGAAATGGCTGGAAAAAACGCCAATAAACATCGCCCCAAACCGAGCGCGTGGCGTAGTGGGCGGTGATCGCCAACTCGTTCGCAGCACCCAGGGGCCGGATCGTAAATTCGAGCCAGGCCCGCCCCGGCATGCGCATTTCCGCGCGCAACAACAACCGCTCTTCAGGCAGGATGCTTTCCACCCGCCAGAAATCGATGACGTCGTGGACCCGCAGATCACGTTTGCTGCGCCGCCCCCGCGCCGTGCCCACCCCGAACAGCAGTCGGTCAACAGCACCACGTGTGCGCCACATCCAGTTGGTGTCGAACCAGCCTTCGCTGCCACCGATGCGGGTGAAGGCCTCGAACAATTTATCCGGCGCGCAGTTGGTCATCAGTGTGTAGTGGGCCGTGTAACGAGGCGGTCGCCGCAACTGGTGCAACTTGATGCTCAACTCATGGGCCGCCGGATACGCATCGGACCAGCGGGTGGCGATGTGGTCCTGCTCTTCGCGGTTGAGGGCCCGCACGATGGCTTCACGAAAAGGCAACGGCTCAAAGGGCACCACTTCGCGAATGTCGTCGTTGGCACACACGGTGTCGTTCTTGAGACCACCCACCAGGCACATCGTGATCGGCGCCGGCACCGGGGTCAGCAGGCTCATGGCATAACCATAAAGGCGGGTGCTGCCCACCACTGTGGGAATAAAGCGGGTGCGGCGGCCCAGAATCTCCGCCAGGGATTGCATCATCTGGACGTAGGTCAGGACTTCGGGTCCGCCGATGTCAAAATTGCGACCCGCCGCTTCCGGCGCCTCCATCGCGCCCACCAGGTACTTCACCACATCCCGAATGCCGATGGGTTGGCTTTGGTGCGACGCCCAGGAAGGCAGCGGAATCACAGGCATGCGGTCGATGAGATTCTTGATGATTTCAAAAGAGGCGCTGCCCGAGCCGATGATCACCGAGGCGCGCAGAACCGTAGCGGGGATGGATCCGGACTGCAGTTCGGTGGCCACACGGTGGCGTGAATCGAGGTGGGGCGAAAGGCCTTCCTGCGCACTGCCCAAACCACCGAGGTAAACCATCTGCTGCACGCCGGCTCGTTCGGCAGCGGTGCGAAAATTGCGCGCGGCGTGCATGTCCGCGTCGTCAAATTCCTGGGGCCCAAGCACCATGGAATGAATCAAATAGTAGGCCGCACCGACACCCTCCAGCACCCGATCCAGGCTCTCGGGATCCAAGGCATCACCAGCCACGACTTCGGCATCTGGCCAGATGCTCTCGTATTCTTCGGCGTCGCCCCGCACCATCACGCGCACGTCATAGCCACGGCAAATCAACTCAGGCACCAGGCGCCCGCCGATGTAGCCCGAAGCGCCGGTGACCAGGATAGTGCCCAGCTCTTTGCGTACCGGCGTGGGCAGGTCCCGGCACCGGTAATCGCTACGGCCGCGCCAGGGTGGCGGGAGTTGGTAAGGTGGGTGTGGCATGAAGCTCCCGGGAGAAATAGCCGGGGAATTTTGACCTGTTTCGCCCAGCATACTCGAAGAAGAACCAACACACCCGCTAAAGAAAAATGCACAATGTTAAATTCTAATATTTGAACATCCGAATTTGAAAATATTGCAGTGGTCGGATGGACTATTCAACAGGGTCCGTACTCAACTTGACAGGGCAAACCACGCCTCGTAGCCTGATACTGCGGGTTTGAGGCTCTGAAAGCCATTCGTAGAAGCCGGATTGGTAAGAAGGAACCACCATGCGCCTGATTTTAAAACTTGTGTTGTGTATCGGCATGGCGACCACAGCGTGGGCCGGGCCGGTGGAAAGAGTCTTCTACGACGGTATCGATGCGGATGGAAATTTTGAGGGCGGAAGCTTCTTGTTGCCCCAGGTCGAAATTGATCCAGGCAAAATCGCCACAGTTAGCGGCGTGGAGACCATCCTGGACAATGGACCATCCACGAACCGCATAGATCTCGTTTGTGTCGGCGATGGATATTTGGCTACTGAGCTGGGTAGGTACGCTGATCAGGTAGACTACATAATCAGCGGCCTGTTCGATCGCGAACCGTATGCATCCTACGCCTCCTACTTCAACGTGCACCGGGTCGATGTGACATCGACCGAATCCGGAGTGGACAACGACCCTAATCTGGGCATCAGCCGCGACACGGCCCTGGATATGGGGTTCTACGCCGGTGGCTTTGAGCGGGCACTCAATGTGAATCGTGGCAACGCCTACGCACAAGCCGCGGCCGCACCGGACGTCGACTATCTATTCGCCCTGGCCAATTCGACAAAATACGGGGGCATGGCGTATCCCAACTCAAACCTGGCCACCCTGCCGGCAGGACATGACTTCGCGATCAACCTGGCACTGCATGAGTCCGGCCACAGCGTTGGCAAGTTGGCCGACGAGTATTTTCCCAACGACGGCACAGTCTATTCCGGGTCTGAACCGGAACAACGCAACGCCAGCAAGGAAATCGCCGAGACTATGGCGATGAGCGGGCGCAAGTGGGCTCCCTGGCTAGGAGAAGACCTAGGCACGCGCTATTCCGGTTTGGTCGGAACCTATTTTGGCGCTGCCCATGTACCCCTTGGTCTCTACCGGCCGACCATCACCTCGTGCATGAGAGTCTCTGGTGCACCATTTAACCTGCCGAGTATTGAATCGTTCCTCATCGAGTTCTATAAGATTGTCGATCCCGTTGATGATTCGACATCGACCGACACCATCCTGTTTGGCCACGAACATGTATGGGTACAGCCTCTACAACCAGTCAGTCACGCTTTGGATACCCAGTGGTATCTCAATAGTGTTCCCCTGGCGGGAGCAGCGGATGATACGCTGGAACTTGGCGATCTGAATCTGCCGGCCGGACTGCATTCCCTGTCAGCGACTGTGACCGACAACACAATCCTGGTGAGAGACGAGGCCGCCCGTCAGCGATACATGACCCAAACCCTGAATTGGAATCTGTTAGTGCTGCCGGCCAGCGGGGTGGATGACCACCGACCGGCCCTCCAGTCGAAGATGCAAAACGTGCCCAATCCGTTCAACCCGCAGACCACCATATTCTTTAGTCTTGAGAAAAGTTCTCCGGTTAGCTTGCTGATCTACGATGTTGCCGGCAAGCGGATCAACAGCCTGATCGCCAACGAGCCATATTCAGCGGGCAATTGGACAATCGCGTGGAATGGACGTGACAGCAACGGCAACAGCGCCCCCAGCGGAGTCTATTATTGCCTCCTGCTGGGCGAGGGTTTTCAGGAATCCCAGAAAATGACGCTGGTACGTTAAGACAACAGATGTGCATGTCGGGCGCAGGCCGGTGCCACTTTCCCACGCCGAAGCCGGAATGGCCACCCCAATCGAAAAAGTTGCGGCCCCCGCCTTCATCAGGGATCATACCGGCTCCTTTTTTCCGGTGGTTCTTGCTGATTGTAGTATCATTTACCTAACACCCTGACCAGAAAGAGCGTCATGCCCCAGGCCTCGCCCCCACCCGCTGTCGCCTTCATCGCCCGCTCAGGCACCGGCAAAACCACGTTGGTCGAGACCCTGATTCGAAAGTTGACCGCGCGCGGGTATCGGGTGGGCGCCTTGAAGCACGACGCTCATCAATTTGAAATTGATCGTCCGGGCAAGGACAGCCGACGCTTCACCGAGGCCGGCGCCGAGGTCATGGTGCTGGTTTCTGACGATACGGTGGCCATGGTTCAGAAGCTCCGGGCACCAGAAAAACTGGACAACATTCTCCACAAATGGTTCAATGGATTGGATCTTGTTCTGGTCGAAGGCTACAAAACCAGCGACTTGCCCAAGGTCGAAATTCAGCGGGCCGCTTTGAACAAGCCCCTGTTGAGCCGGGGCGACCGCCATGATCCTCATTTGATCGCCGTTGTCAGCGATTTGGAGCAGGATCTGGATGTGCCTCTGCTGCCTCTGGACGCGCCGGAGGCGGTGGCCGACTGGCTCGAAGCGCGGTTCTTGCCTTAATTGGCAGGTAGAAACAACCAAGTCAGGTTTTCCCAGCCCGGTTGCCTAACCCTCTATGGAATCATATTCCGCAGAGACATGGCGAAGGGCCGAAACGGTTGCGCGGGAAACGGCGCAATTTGCTCCCGTATTTGGAAGGAAAACATGTTCCGGCTTGCCAACGATGCGAGCCCGGCCCCCATGGCCGGCCCCCTGCGCGACCCTCAGGGTCGCACCCTCGATTACCTGCGCCTGGCGGTCACTGACCGCTGCAACCTGCGGTGTCGCTATTGTATGCCCAGCGAGGGCATCAAACTTGTCGCGCGCCAGGACGTCCTCTCTCTGGAAGAAATGCAACGCTTGGGCGCCGTATTTGCGGGCCTCGGTGTGCGCAAATTCCGCATCACCGGCGGTGAACCTCTGCTGCGCAAAGGCGTGGTCGACCTCATCGCTGGCCTGCGCCGATTGCCCACCACGCCGGATGTGCTGCTGACCACCAACGGTCTGCTGCTGGACGCCAACCTGTCCGCCCTGGAGGCGGCCGGTGTCCAGCGCATCAACCTCAGTCTTGATTCCCTGGATCCCGAAAACTGGTTGCGCATCACGCGCCGCGGCGGCCACGACAAGGTGTTGCGCGCCATGGATCGCATCCTGGAAATGGGCATGGGGCTGAAGGTGAACATGGTGGTCTTGCCGGGCCGCAACGAACATGAAATTCCTGATTTCGTGGGCTTGACCAAAGATCGAAAGTTGTCCGTGCGCTTCATCGAACCGATGCCCTTCGATGGCGCGGGCCTCCCCTTGAAGGCCATCAGTGGTGCGGAGATTCTGGCATTGATTCAGCCGTCCTATGAGTTGGAAGCGCTGGAAAACCCTGAAGGAGCTGTCGACAAGCTGTATGCCGTGGCCGGTCACCAAGGGAACATCGGCGTGATTGAAGGCCACAGCCGCACGTTCTGCGCCAGTTGCCGCCGCCTGCGGATCGATGCCCGTGGCGGTTTCCGCACTTGCCTCTATGGAAAGTCCCAAGTGAATCTGCGCGCGATGTTGCGCGATGGGTGCAGCGACAAAGACCTGGTTGTCGCGGTTCGCAGTGCCGTTGGTCGGCGCCTTGAAGACGGTATCGCGGCGGAAAAAGACAGCCGCCTCGGTGGGCTCGAAAGCATGGCCAGCATTGGTGGCTGAGCGACCGGCATCCGGCACCATCGCAGCCGTGGTCCTGGGTGGCGGTCACTCACGCCGTTTTGGGCAGGAAAAAGGCCTCGCCATCTGGCGGGGCCTCAGCCTTGTAGATCACGTTCTGCAACGGCTGCCACAACCGCGCCCTGGCACGCTGTTGGTCTTGCGCACCGAGCAGGAAGAAACCTGGGCCAACCAAGCCGGCGTCAGCCTCATCCATGATCACGATGGGCACGAAGGCCCTCTGCGCGGCGTGATCCGGGCATTGGATCATCTGAAAACATCCGGACTTTCCGACTGGGCCTGGATTCTCGCCTGCGATCAACCCCTGATCAATGCCAAGCTGTTGCAAGCCATGGCCGCCTGCGCCTCGGCGACGGATTTCGCAATTGTGCCCGAATGGGAAGGCCGACTGCAACCGCTCAGTGGATTGTACCATGTCGGCGCGGGTGATCGCCTGCGCGCTTGCCATGAACAGGGAGAGACGGCCCTGGTGCGGGCTTTGGAAACGATCGGCTTCCAGAAGTTTTCGGAAGATGACTGCCGTAAGCACGACTCTCAAGGCTTGGGCTTCAAGAACATCAACCGACCTGCTGATTTGATCGAATTGGAAAGGATACTGAAGTGAGCTGCGACCTCATCGATGCGGGAAAAATGCTGCCTTATCCCGAGGCGCTGAAGATCGTTTTGGCCAATGTGCAAACAGTAGGCACGGAGGTCCTGTCATTGGCCGACGCCCAGGGCAGTTTCCTGGCCGAACCGGCCAACGCTCTGCACCATTCACCACGATTCGAACAATCGGCCATGGACGGCTACGCGGTGCTGATGGCCGACGTGCAGGCCGCCGGCGAAGACCAGCCAGTGACTCTGGACCTGGTCGGCGAATTGCCGGCCGGAGACCAAAGCCTGCTGACGCTCAAGGGCGGCCAAACGATCAAGGTCTTTACGGGCTCGCGATTGCCCGCCGGCACTGAGGCTGTGGTAATGAAGGAATTTGTCACCTTGCAGGGCGATCAGGCCGCCGTCGCCTGGGCTGTCCAAGAAGGCGATCACATCCGCCGCGTCGGCGAAGAATTCCAACGCGGAAACGAAATTCTTCCGGTCGGCACCCGCGTGACGCCCCCGGTAGTGGGCATGTTGGCTTTTCTCGGCCGCAAAAGCATCGCCGTGGGGCGACGTCCCTCGGCCACCGTCATCACCATGGGCGACGAATTGGTGGGCGCCGGTGAAAAACCCGGCCCCGGCCAAATCCACGACTCCAACGGCCCGGCCATGATTGCCGCCCTGCGGGCCCTCGGCCTGGTCGAAGTGCACCACGCCCGCGTGCCGGATGATCCGGCCGTCCTGCGCGAGGCCATGGCCAAGGGGCTGGCCAATACCGATGTCCTGATCACTGTCGGCGGCGCCTCGGTTGGCGACTACGACTACGTGCACGAATGCCGCACCGCCCTGAATGTGCGCGACCTGTTCGCCAAGGTGGCCATCAAACCGGGCAAGCCCAACCTGTTTGGCCTCGGGCCAGATGGCACACCCGTGTTTGGTCTGCCCGGCAACCCCGTCTCGGCCCTGGTTTCCTATCATCAATTGGTGAAACCGGCCCTGCTGCGTATGATGGGCGGGCCGTTGCCCAACACCCACTTGGTGCCCGTCAAAATGAATCGGGCCATCGGCCAGAAAAAGGGACGGTTGAATTGGCTGCGCGGGATTCTTAGGTTTGACCGGAGCGCCAAATCCGCCTTGACCGCCGATCCGGTTTCGGGGCAAGGTTCGCATATGCTCAGCGGCTTGGCCCTGGCCGACGCGCTCCTGGAAATCCCGGCCGACAGCACCGGCGCCGAAGCCGGCGAAACCGTGCTGGCGGTGCCCTTGAACTGGTACGATTGAAGCCGAAAGAACAGGTTGGCGTCATGAACGTGACCCTCAAACGCCCGGACGATTGGCACCTGCATCTGCGCGATGGCGCCATTCTCGAATCAGTCGTGCCCCACAGCGCCCGCCAGTTTGGCCGGGCCGCCATCATGCCCAACCTGACGCCGCCGGTGACCACCACGACCATGGCCCTGGCCTATCGGGAACGCATCCTGGCCGCCGTGCCTCAGGGTGTTGATTTTACGCCTTTGATGACCCTGTACCTCACCGACACCACCACCGTCGCGGAGATCGCCGCCGCCCAGGCCAGCGGCCACGTGCACGCTTTGAAGTTGTACCCGGCCGGCGCAACGACCAATTCGGCCGCGGGCGTGACGGACATTCGCCGAGCCGACCCCGTACTGGCGGCCATGGCCAGCGCCGGGATGCCCTTGCTGGTACACGGGGAAGTGACGGATCCGGCCATCGACATATTTGACCGCGAGGCGGTCTTTATCGAAACGGTTTTGCGGCCTGTTTTGGCGCGGCATCCGGACCTGAAGGTTGTCCTTGAGCACGTGACCACCCGGCAGGGCGTCGACTTTGTGCGCAGTGCGGGCGCCAACGTCGCCGGCACCATCACGGCGCACCACTTGCTGTGGAACCGCAACGCCATTTTCCAGGGCGGGCTCAATCCCCACGCCTACTGCCTACCCGTGCTCAAACGCGAGGCCCACCGCGAAGCGCTGGTTTCGGCGGCCACCAGCGGCGAGACGAGCTTTTTTCTGGGCACCGACAGCGCGCCGCACCCACAGTCGGCCAAAGAGTCTGGTTGCGGTTGCGCTGGCATCTACACCGCCCACGCCGCGCTCGAATTGTACGCCACGGCCTTTGCCAAAGCCGGCAAAATGGAAAACCTGGAAGCATTCGCGAGCTTGAATGGCCCGGCTTTTTATGGGCTTGAAGCGGCATCAGAAATGATCACCCTGGAATCGAAAACCTGGCTCGTGCCGGACAGTTTTGAATTGGGCGACGGCTGTGTTGTGCCCATGTTGGCCGGCCAGGAATTGCACTGGAAAATCACTACCTGAGTTTTACGCTCGTCTTACCCACGAAAGAGAACCCATGAAATACCCCGCGTTTTTTGACACCATCGAAACCATCACCTTGCAGGATCATTTGTCGGCATTTCTGGGCTCAATAGAAGGCGGCGAAGTCGAATTCAGCTATCTGGACATCGTCAAATCCGCTGGCCACAGCTGCCCCACCGTAGCCGGCGCCTATTTGATCACCCAGGCGGGATTGAAGGCCCTCTACCCCGGAGAAACCCCGGTCCGCGGCGAGGTCTTTGCTTCGTTCAAGGAAACCGCCGCAGAAGGCGTGGCCGGCGTGATCGGCAATGTTGTCAGCCAGATCACCGGCGCCACCACCACTTCTGGCTTCAAGGGCATCGGCGGCAAATTTGCCCGCCACAGCCTGATGGAATTCGAGGCCGATACCACCGCCAGCGTGAAGTTCAAACGCCTCGACACCGGCGCCACCGTCGAAGTGAGCTACGACCCGAGCAGCGTCCAGGGCGATCCGGCCCAGATGGAAATCATGCAGCGCCTCATGCAGGGCATGGGCACGCCGGAAGACAAGGCCGTGTTTGGACCGATGTGGCAAAAGCGCGTGGCGGCCATTTTTCAAAACATCGACCAGGTCATCACCGTCAGCTCATGAAATACGACTGGATACTCTTTGATGCCGACGGCACGCTGTTCGATTTTGACAACGCTGCGGTGCAGGCGCTGCAGAAGACGTTTGTCCAATTTGGCCTGCCTTACCAGGAGCACTACCTGGAAATCTACGAGCGGATCAATCAGCGGTTCTGGCGGGACTTTGAAGCGGGGCTTGTTTCACCGGCGGAATTGCGCAGCAAGCGATTCGCGCTGCTGTTCGAGGCCATTGGCCTGGAATGCAATGCCTCCGCGTTCGGCGAAGGCTACCTGCAGAATCTGTCGCAGAACGTGGACCTGCTGGACGATGCCGAAGAAGTTGTCGGCAATCTGGCCGCCCGTGCCAAACTGATGATGATCACCAACGGCCTGCAGGAAGTCCAACGGCCCCGCTTTGCCCGGACCACAATCCGGTCTCATTTCGAGGATTTCGTGATTTCCGAAGAGGTGGGCAGCGCCAAGCCTGATCCTGAAATTTTCGAGGCGGCTTTCCGGCTCATGGGACAACCGGAGAAGTCTGCGG
>JADGEP010000009.1:16661-18466 GCA_016744275.1 Candidatus Krumholzibacteriia bacterium
CCCCAAAAGAAGCCCCGCAGCAAGAACGTTGAGGCAACCTTTGAAATCGCCTCTTTGCCAGAGTTGTTGGCCTTGAGTGAATCCTCTGAATCCACATCGGGAGCCGCCCCCGCTGATCGGGATTGACTCCTGGTCCGCGGCGCGGCAATTTGTTCGCACTCATTGCATTTTCAACCCTGATGGAGCAGCACGTTGGCCCAAAAATTTTACGTCGTATGGGAAGGCCGTCAGACCGGAGTCTTCACCGATTGGGACACCTGCAAAGCGCAGATCGACAAGTTTGCTGGCGCCCGTTACAAGTCGTACAAAACTCGGTCCGAAGCCGAATCTGCCTTTAGAGGCGGTGCCAAAGCGGCCATCGGCAAGGCCAAACCCAAGACGGCAAAAAAGCCATCGGGGCGTGGTCTCAAGACCTATTCCGCCGCCGAAGTTGAGGCTCTGCCCGTGAAGACCAAGATCTTCACCGATGGCGGCTGCGAACCCAATCCCGGCAAAGCGGCTTCCGGCGTGGCCGTCTATCGTGAGGGTGAAGTCGCCGAACTCTGGTTTGGTCTTTTTAATCCCCAGGGAACCAACAACACCGCCGAACTGAATGCCTTGCACCAGGCCTTGCTCATGGCGGAAAAGGAAATCGCCGAAAAGGCCACGGTCGCCATTTTCTGCGATTCCAAATATTCCATCCAATGCGTGACCCAGTGGGCTGCCGGATGGGAGAAAAAGGGCTGGAAAAAAACCGGTGGCGAGATCAAGAATCTGGATCTCATCCAGCCTATGTATTTGCTCTACACGAAACTGAAAAAATCAGTGCAGGTGCTGCACGTCAATGGGCACGTCGGGGTCCAGGGCAATGAATTGGCGGACCGCATGTCCATCCACGGCATCGATGCCAAAGAGAAATCGTTCACCCAGTACGAAGTGCCAGCGAGTCTGAAGAAGATCCTGGCGATGCGAACCGGATAATTTCCGAGAGCCCACAGCCTCGACACACCCGAAAGGCTTTCCATGCTGTCTAAAGAATTGTTGGCCGCAGACATCACTGCATTGGATTTGGCGACTCCCCGCCTGCGCCTGCGTGCGCTCACGCCGGCTGACGACGAAGTCCAGATCGAACACGAAGCCAATCCCACCATCATGGGCTACATCCGTGACCCGCTGCCTCACGCGGAAATCGTGCAACGGGTGCGCGACATTTCGGGCCCATGGCAAGCCGAAGAAGGCACCTGGGTGGGCCTGGCGCTGGAAGAAAAAGAGACCCAAAAGATCACGGGCTTCTTCTTCCTGCGCGTTGCCTGTCATGAGAGTCAAAGTGTGGAGTTGGGGTACCGCCTGCATCCGGACTACTGGGGGCGCGGTTACGCTTTTGAAGCCGGCCAACACCTTTTGACCCACTTCAAAGACACATTGCAGGTGCGCAAAGTGATCGCCTACTGCGTGAGCGAAAACGCGGCCTCGGCCGGATTGCTGTCCAAGATGGGATTCCAGCGAGAAGGCCTGTTGGCCCAGCACTCGGCCCTCGCCGGCCGGTGGCAGGACGAATTGGTTTATGGCCTGGTGCTCGCGCCGGAACGCCAGGCCCCCTGAGTGCGCCGGTTCTAGTCGCCGTCGATCACACTGCCAACCGCGCTGCTGACCGCTCCAAGCACCGCGCTGTCGGGTCCAAAGAGCGATATGGTGAAGGTCTCCACGCCGGCCTCCACGCCGTCGCCGGAGATTGTCGGCACCGCAATGTTGGTCGCCCAGGCTCCGGCCGGGATCGTGAACGGCCCCGTATTGCTGCTATTGATATCCGCCAGGATATCTGCCGT
>JADGEP010000009.1:18476-22031 GCA_016744275.1 Candidatus Krumholzibacteriia bacterium
CGTCAGCACCACATTGAAGATCAGGTCCTCGCCCTCAAGGGCAGAAGCCGGCTGGATCTCCACCAGCGGCGCGTCGATGATGGTCATCGGCAATGAGGTGATGCCCATGGCCAGGTCGGCACCGCTGATCTGGGCGATCAGGGTTTCGTCCGCTTCTCCGGTCAGCTTGTCATCCAGGAAAGGCACCTGGAACGTCAACGACGTCACATAAGGCGGAATCACCCGGTAGCCCGTGGAACCAAAGGTATAGTCCGCTCCCAAGCCATCCGAGGTGCCCGGCAACAGGTTTAGCGTGAACCCCGTGGGCTCCTGGCGCGGCACTGTCAACTCGACCGCAAACTGGTGCATGGCGCCTTCGTTTTCCGCAGCCACCACCTGGGTCAGATTCATCGTCGCAAATTCGTTGTCGGTGATGGCGCAGAACGGCGGCGCACCCATCTCGGCGATGGGCGCGTTGAATGGCGCGCTGACTTCCAAGACGAAGGTCTCGTTGTCGTCGTCCAGGCCGTCCTCCAGGATTGGCACCGCGATGGTCCCACTGCCGGCGCCGGCAGCGACGATCAAAGTGCCGGTGGTCATCGCAAAATCCACGTCGCCTTCAGCAGTTTGCCCCACCGTTGCGTAGTCCAGGTGGACATCAGCGGCGCTGGTCGTCGGGTTGCCATAGCGATCAATCAGGGACACACTAAATGTTGCGTCCACGTCGGATTCCAGTGCGGTGGCGTTGGCAATCACGATCCGTGGTTGGTCGGCATCGCGGATGATGCAGGTTGCCGTCAAGCCCGCAAACCCCGGATGCGATGCGCTCTGTATCGCCAACCGGAAGTGCTCCGAGTCTGCCTCGGCCGCACCATCGATGGCCAACGGCACGTAGTAGGTCACGTTCGAAGTCCCGGCGGGTATGGTCCAGACGGCACTGCTGACAGTGTCGTAGTCCGGCCCGCCCAGGGCGTCCTCTTGGCCCGAGATGGAGCCCAAGCCGTCGCCATTCATCGTATTGATCCGCAGAACCAGAGGTTCATTGTAGTAGGCTGCCAACTCAAGGTTGAACAGCCCACTGGGATCGTTTTCCGAGACTTCCGAGCCTACAAACGAGATGGACTGCGGGTCGTCATCGCGGATCGTCAAGAGGCCCGGCACGCCATCCCAAATCGCATTGGTCGACAGGTTGCTCAAGCTGGCGCTCAGGGTCTCGTCCTCTTCGTGAGCACCATCGAGGCGCACCGAAACAGGCACCACGCGTTGGGTCTGGCCCGGTTCGATGGCAAATATCGCGTTGATCGCGTCGTAGTCCGAACTGCTGGCAGCAGTGCCGTCAGTGGTCGTCAGGGTGAAGCTCACGGGAAACTCTGCCGCGACCGGAATGGAAACCACAAACGCCGCCCCACCGTTGTCTTCATCCAGGTCCACACCGCTGACCGTCACGCTCGCGCGGTCATCGTCAATCAGGGTCAGGTCCAGATAGTTGTTCTCGCCCACGATGACACCCTCGACGCCACTGATCGTCACCTGGAATGCTTCCACTTCTTCAATCAAGGCATCGTTGATGGCCGTGACCGCAAATGTCTGACTCAGGGCACCGCCGGGCGCAAAGACAACGTCTCGGTCGATGGTCTGGAAATCGGCGCCGCCGGTGGCCGTCAGGTCGCGGGTGCTCAGGCGCACAGTGGTCGGCAGAATACTGCCGTGATTCAAGGTGATGACCACCTCGACGCTGGCCGCAGCCCCAGACTCATGCAGGGTGCCGGAGCCCGGCACCACGAACTCCAGACTGGCCAATGGTGGCAGCGTATCGTCCAGGAGCATCACGTCCAGGCTCGGCGAAACCAAGGCCGCGCCGTAATTTGGATCAGTCGAAACCGTCGAGTGGCCCACCACCAGATTCATGTTGTTGGCGTCGATGTTGTCCAACTCGGCCCAAAGTCTGATTTCTTGTTCTTCCTGCCAATTCTCCGGCGTGAATATCAGGCTGGTCGGGTCCAGGTGAAACGAAGGCTCGGCCGTGGATTCAATTGCGGCCACCGTCACCTCGCTAGTCGGGCGCGACAACAACCGCACCCGATAGGTCTCTCCGGCCACGCCACCGATAGATTCAACCACCGTCAGAACAGTCTCGCTCACATGCACACCAGCCAGGTCGTTGTCCGCAATGTCCACCGGGACAAGGCCCGGCCCACCCTGGCCATCGTAGTCGGTGTCGGTCGAAACGACGGTCACCGCCGCAGCCGCCCAATGTGGCCCTTCGTCAACCATATCGTCGATGGCCATCAGGGCCACTTCGCGGGGCAGAGACCAATCGTCATCCACCGGCACAAAAATCAACGTATCGGGCTCGGCCACCAATTGGCTGTCGGGCGAAGCCACCACCACGCGCACCGTATCATCCGGCACCATCAACAAGGCGACTTTGAAGATCAGCGCCTCTCCGCCTTCAGCCAGACTGAGGGTGTCCGACTCCACGGTCATGATTTTCAGGGAAGGATCAAAAGCGTCCCAATGATTGTCCTGGCGATCGCAGGCCAAAAAGGCCAACAGCAGCGCCAGCATTGGCAAGACCAAACGGGTGCGGGATAATTGCTTCATCTAAAACACCACCACGCCAAGGGAAAGGGACGGCGCCAGGCCGTACCAGAAATCGTCGTCGCCATCATGGGACGGATAGTGAATTGCCGATGCCTCGATGATTCCTCCCACCTCCAGGCCACCGCCCGAGAGGAACATCCGCTGGAAGTGCGCCTGCACCCCTGCCCCCAGCAAATCGTATTGGCGGTCGAGATAGGTCAACGCCTTTTTGCCATCGTACAGGCCCCCCACACTCAACACCGCCGCCACTCCGTAGTGGTTGATCTGCGATTGGCTCATGCGCGTCAGGCCGTAGGAAAGGTTCACCCGATGAAAGACCACATCACTGACGCGACCGGGAGTCACGATCTCCATGGTTTCGTATCGGTTTTGGGCGTAGCTCAGTTTCAGGTCACGACAGGTCACCCACCCTTCCTGCCAGGCATGACGCGCCGGATAGCCATGGCGCCAGGTGCCCGACGCCTCCCAGCCTGGACTGACCGAAATCACGCCGCCAACCACGTTGGTATCGGAGCGGAAATTGCCGCCGACCATGCTGTTGATCCGGGCTGAAAAAAGGAAACTGGGAAATTGCAGCGGGTTGGCCTCTTCGATGGCAAAACGCTCACCGGCGCGTTCTTCCCATTCAGGGTTCATGGTGGCGTCGACCTTGAAGCTCAAACGCCCCTGCGCATCACCGAGGAACTGGGGATAGATCAGGAATTTTTCACAGTTGAGGGTCTTGTCCCAACCACGGTTGTAATCTTTGGCCACGTACTGCCAATCGCGCACTTCGTAAATGACCTGCACGTCCATGGTGTAGATCATCACGGTGTAGGTCGCCTCGGCGTCCAACTCGGCGCTGTTTACGTAAAAGTGCCCGGGAAAACCGCGCTCAATGTCGGCGTAAATACACTCGCCGCCGTTCACACAGAACTCGACCTCGCCGATGGCGATAAAATTGTCTACCAGATTTTGTACTGAGTACTGGAT